>JAQBUJ010000292.1 GCA_027623845.1 Pseudomonadota bacterium | reverse complement strand
GGCGAGCGCGAGATTAGCCTCGCGGTTGCGGTAAAGGCCCGAATCGTCCGGACCGCGATGGCGCTGGATCGTATTCATCCGCTCGATCCAGTCGTCTTCCTGAGGTCCATGCAGACCGACGATGCCGCACATGCGATCAGCCGGGGAGCCGCGCGACACAGACAAGATGCGGCCGCTTTTCCGGCCGGCCAAGAACCTGCTTTGTCAGCCGCTTGAGCGTACCCACCAGATCGCCAAACGGGCGTTTGGAGAAATCGGTGGTGTAGATCTGTTCCACAATAAACCCATTTTCCGCGACGGCACTCGCCAGTGTTTCAGCGGACCAACTTCTCAGATGCTGGTAGCGGTGAAAACTGTGGTCGCAATGCGGGCAATAGACCGCCGATTCTTCGAGCAGTTCTTCATTGGGCGTGGTGATGATCGCCATACCGCCTGGTTTGACGAGCCGCTTCATGTCGCTGAAAAACTGATCGAGGCCCCGATCGTCGAGATGTTCTATCACCTCGATGGCAATCGCGGCGTCGAACCGTAGACCCTCGGCGATCAGCTGGTTTGCGGGGGTGGCGCCCAGGAAACCTGGCAAGCTGACATTCCGCTCTTGTGCGGCCGCCAGCGCATCGGGTGATGTATCGGTGGCCGCCACCTCCAGACCCAAGGCGGCAAGGTGCGGCAGAAGAAATCCTGGTCCACATCCGTAATCGACCACTGAATGGCACCCGTGGAGGAAAGGTCCCAGCCCGGCGGCGATGTGATCACCAAACCGGTAAGTAAAGTAGTGCGACGGAAACCCTGCTTGCCAACGCCAAAAACGGCCAATGGTCTCGCCTGACCACTCCATCTGCGTCGACGTTGAGGCGCCTTCGGTCATGACCCCGCCCGTTGCGTAACCTGAGGGGTCAAAGTGCCGGTTTTCGGCCATTGCCCACAACGCCGTTGCCACCTTCCCGGACCTCGTACTCGATATAGCTTGCATCCCTGAACCATGTATCCATCTCTGCTATCGTGACGGGATTGTCGAATGTCGGCGCCAGCGCATCGAACGTATCCAAGATAGCCCATTGACGTTTCAACGCAGGGGGCAGGTCGGTATAGAAATAATTCCAGCAGGGTATGATCGCGCCTGCATACGTACCGAGGATGGGTAGTCGTTTAATCAGCGTGTCGATCGGCAACCATTTGGGAATAAACCAGGTGAGAAAGCCCATAAGCCTTTCCGGCGAGACGCGGGTGCTCCACCAACGCCACAGATATTTCGATTTCCACGGCCGTATTTTGCGATCCTTCAAATAGGAGTCGATCGACAGTAAACCACCGGGCTTTACCATGGCGTTCAGGCAATGAAACGTCTTCGCCGGGTCCGGCGTGTGCTGGATGACGCCGTGGCAAAACACGCGATCGAACGCGCCGGGGTAGAAAGGCAAATCAAGAATGTCCGCCTGTGCGAACACAATATTTGGCACACCGCCGTTTACTTCCGCCGAAACGTCCACAGCTGACGAGTAATCCACCGCGACGAGGGTCGCACCGGTCTTGGCGAGGATGGAGGTAAACCGCCCGGCGCCACATCCGGCCTCCAGAATAACCTCGCCTTCGAGGCCCTGGGTTGGCCAGCCGGTCTCGCGCATATAGCGGTCGCGCGTCAGCGAGGTTCCGTTGCGGTCGTCATATTGGGTCAGCCGGAAGGCCTTCCACTGCAGCGCAAAGGATTCATTGTAACCGTCGTCCTCGCGAAACCGGATGACGCTGTTTTGGAAGGAAACAGCGCGGTCGCCGATTCTTAAATTCGTGCTGTCCAGCACCGTTATATCAGCGGTTACAGGGGCGAGAAGGTCGGCGGCGCGGGCAATTCCGTCGGTCGCATTCTCCGCGTGGTTTGGCGCGGGTACGCTCATCTCGACTGCCCGTCCTCAGAAAAAGACTCCAGATAATCGATGGCGTGTCCTGTCGCCCAAGAAGCGAAACGGGAGAGATCCCCATTGGTGTCGGCGGCTGACTTGCTGTCGATCAGGCAAACAAGATCATGATCCAACGCGCCTGCGCCATTTTTTGCGTCGGTGAATTTGGAGCGGAAGCTTTTCATGCGCCAGGGCCGCAAATTGAAGGCGGCATAGGCATGCCATTTTGCGCGGGCAACTCCGTTGTCCGACAGCGGCTCTATCTGGTGAAGTCCGGCGAGACGCGCGAGATAGTCTTTCCGGGTTTCGGAATCGATTGTGAAGCCGAGACCGGAATACCGGCCGGTGCCCGCCGTGAGGGTCGGTTTTCCGAAACACGGCATTTCCATGCCGGTGGTGCCGCGAACCGTAATGCCAAAATCCGCATCGGAAAACAGCGACAGGGTATTGATGTCGCTGTCGGGTTCAACAAGGCGAACATGTGAGGGAAGATCGCCAATCCTTTCGCGGATCAGGCGGACCTCTGAATATTCGCCGGCGACTCCGTCGCGCGCGCGTTTCCAGAGGTTCACCGGATGCATCTTGATCAGCCATGAGAGCGCGGTATTGGCTACCGCCGCCCGCACCGTTTCCACGAACCAGTCGCCGTAATCCTCGAACAGGTCGTCGCCGTAGAACAGGTTCGCGTCCCAAAGCACATGCGAGAACACAACTGCGATCTTCTTTTCGGGCGCCAATGCCAGGCGGTCGATCAAATCGGCGCGGCTTACCGCCCGTGTCTCTGGCTGGTTGCGCGCCTGCAGGTACCATTTGCCGCTATAGCGGTCCGTGAACATCTTATCCAGCGCGCGCTGCTCGACATCCGTCCAGGGATGCTTTGCCACGTCGTCGAGAGTCCCCAATGCAACGGAGGATGGATGCATGCGCCGCGTTTCCGCGGTCAGGCGTCTGAGGGTAAGCGCATCGTCGCGCCATGGCTGGGTGACTTGAATGACCGGAGCGCCATGTGCGACTAGCTGGTCGACAAACGGCCCGTAGGTGGCGTAATTGGCTTCGATCGCCATGCCGCGGACGGGGTTGACCTGCTGGACCAGCCGCCGTGCGACGACGACGCGCTGCAGCAGTTCGGGCAACAAGGCCGCGATCGCCAGCTTGGTGTCAGGATCCGCGGGATCAGGCGCTCCTTCATGAGCCTGTCGCGAAACGGTCGACAACACCTGTGGTCCGATCCATGACCCTTCGAAGCTCCATTCCGTCACGGCCTGAAAGCTTAGCGCACTGGACATCAAGGAGCGGGCGGCGGCAGTGCAGAAGGTTCGTTCCTCCGCCGTCGCCGGAAAATCGTCAAGATAGACGAACTCGCGCAGCCCAAACGCCGCAAAATAACGGTGGGCGCGATTATTGGCGGGAGAATCCGTCAGTATGCGGACACGCCATCCTTCCAGCCTGAGCGCCGCGCCAAGCATCGCCTCCAGTTTCAACTGATAGACGTTGTCGCTGAGCGATAGAACGAGCGTCGTGCCGCCGTCCGACGGTTTTGCCACAACTGCCTCACGCAGCCAGGCAACATTCCGACGGATATCTTTAAGATCCGCACGAACAGCGCGCTCAGCCTCTGGATACCTCAAATATCTAACGACGTCGAACAGAGCGGGTCCGACGACAGGTAGGCGCGCGATACTATTACGCAGGGTTGTCATGCCGGCGCCGTAAATATTGTTCTGCGAGCCATAGATCGTCCAGCTCATCTATATCAAGGGACGATGCGGCGTCCATCTCGTAACCGAGCGTTGGGTCGCCATAAAGCGCGCCGCGCCGGATCACCTCGGGGCGAACAGCCAGTACTGCGGGACCGTTTCGCGCGTAGACCAACCCCTTGTCCTGCCGCCGAAGAATCATCGGGCCGTCGCTGAAGGGCGTCAGACGGCCATCGCTCATGGTCATGACTGATTCCGGGGCATAGCGGTGCGGCACCGAGACCACGCTGACCACGGTCTCTGCATCGGTATCATGGAGCAGGTCCACGGCGCCGTCGATATGGCGCGTCTGGCGCAATGGCGAGGTCGGCTGCAAAAGCACGATGGCGGCGACGCCCATGCCGTTGGCTTCGCACCAATCCAGCGCATGGACGATCACCGGCAGCATCGGCGTTTCATCACCCGCCAGGTCGGCTGGCCGAAGGAACGGTACGTCGAGCCCCATACCGCGCGCCGCCGCCGCGATCGCGCCATCGTCGGTGGAGACAATGATCCGGTCCAGGGACTTGGATGCTAGCGCCGCCTCGCCGGTATAAGCCAGAAGAGGTTTTCCCAGCAAGGAAACAAGGTTCTTTCCGGGAATGGCCTTGGAACCGCCACGGGCCGGGATCAGGCCTAGAACGGCCCCACCATCAGCCATGGAACGGCCATCCCCTCGGCCGCAAAACCGTGCAGCGCGGGCCACGCCACGTACTCAATAGGTGATTCTTTTTTGGACGTCCACAGTGTTGGTTGCCAGAATATCCGCGATCCTGGGTCCTGCCGCGCCGTCGCCGTAAAGTGGATCCGCTTCGTATCGGCCGTGCTGAACCTGGCGCAGAATGGCTTGCCTGATCGCCTCGGAATCGTGCGGGACATCGGCGACATTCTGGCCGCGTTCGCGCCCGGCCTGGCGCGTTCCCACATTGACGACAGGGGTTCCGATGAAGGCGCCTTCGCGGATCCCGCTGGAGGAGTTGCCGACCAGGCACGCCGTGCGTGCCATCAGGCCGGTATAGGTTTCAATCGGCAGGTTCTTGAAAAACCTCATATTGCCGGCGAGGCCCTTCTCGCGCCATTTGCGCATACCGCGCGCGATGTCCTCCGACCCGGCATCCGCATTGGGCCAAAGCGCGATCGCTGGCAAGTCCGTTGCGCGGACCGCTTCCAGGGTAGCCACAATCTGATCCTCGCCGGCGCCGTATTCGGTTGTGACCGGGTGTTGCGTGACTAGCAGGAAGGGCTTCGAGAGATCGATCTCGTCGCCCACGCCCTCCTGCGTCAATTCGCCATTCAGGCGATCGGCATCCTGTTTCAAAACCTGCGCGACCAAATCGATTCGCGGACACCCGACCATGAAGACATTGTCAGGAATTTCACCAAGCCGGATGATGCGTTGCCTCGCCGCTTCGCTGGCCGGAAAATGAAGGTGAGCGAATTTTGTCACCGCGTGACGGATGCTTTCATCGATCGTGCCCGATACTT
>JAQBUJ010000291.1 GCA_027623845.1 Pseudomonadota bacterium | reverse complement strand
CCAGCCGCCCCTGGCCAGGATTTCATGCCGCATATAGCAACTTGGCGCGGCTAAGACAACGACGCTCAGCGTTTGGTCGGCCCGGGCGTGCGCCGGGCGTGCCCAAGTCTCGCCCCGGCCTTGCTCCAGCCTTGGCCCCAAGCTTGGCCCAAGCGTGCTAATGCCCCGGTAAAATCGCCAAGCCCGAACAGGTGGTGGGGCGCGGTTGGGTTTAGCGAATTTAAATCGAATACCCATCAATATGAGTAAAAATTTTAATGGCTTATGATCGGCCTTTGCAATTCATCCTGTGGAGTTTACCATAAACATGGTTAGCCGGGAAATTGGCGCACAAAGCGCTGATTGGGAGATCGTTGTGCGGACAGTATGGCTCAGGGATATTCCCGAGGAGCATCAGCCGATATTGGACTTCTGGACATCCTTGAAGACCGGTGCGGCGCTGCCCTGCCGCGGGGATTTCGATGTTTTGGATCTACAGCCCTGGATCGGCGACCTGCATTTGGTGGAGATCTGCGGTGACGACGCCAAATATATTGTCTACGGAACCAATGTGGCGCGGTCTCTGGGTCGGGAATGGACCGGCAAACGCGTTTCCGAGATAGAGCCGGGAAACACCGGAAATTTACTGAGCTATTTCCTCGATGTGCGGGACGAGGGACGACCTCTGGCTCATATCGTGCCGGCGAAGTTTGATGGATTACCCAATACCTGGACCCGGATCTTTTTGCCGTTCGGTGATCAAACCGGCCGGGTGCGTTACGTCCTGGTGCGTAATATTCTGCTGCCAAAATACATGAAAACCGGCACTCAAAGAAACCCGCGCCTGGCGATCAATCAAGGTCGGCTTTAGCCGAAACATCAGCCGAGATCTTTATCCGCCGTATTTTAACCGCCGTATTTTAACTCAGGCCGGGGACCGGCTCGAACGGCGCTTCACCCGGTGGCCCCGCTGCGAACAGCCAGACCGGCTTGCCGACATCCGGCGCCGGCAGCGCCAACAGAGAGCTGGAAACCGTGCCGTAGCCATGGCTGGTGACCACCGCCATGGCTCGGTTGTGCTCAAGGTCGCCGGGCTCCGAGCGTTCCGCCATCAGGGCGATCCATTCGGCCCAGTCGCCGCTAGCGGGATCGGGGGCGGCGGCGGCGCTGAAGCGCGGGCTATAGGCGGCGATGCGCGGCGTGGTCGGGTCGTTCAGCTCCTGGGCGGTCAACATCGACACCCCTTCGGGAATGTCGATGATCTCGATATGTCCCGAGCGGTCCGGGTTTTGCGGGCCGGCATGGCGCAGCCAATAGGCGTCGCGGTTGTCGGCGATGATCATATTGAAGGGGCGGTAGCTGCTGGGATCCAGTTCGGCCAAGGCCATCGCCGAGTCGATCGCGTCGGCCCGGTCGAGAGCTTCGAGCACCAGCTCGCCGCGGGAGCGTTTGCCCGGCGCCGGGCCGAGCTGGCCGGTACGGTTGAGCATGCAGGCGACGACGCCGGAATCGTTCAGGCCCATCCAACTGCCGCCGGCAAGTTGGTCCAGCCCGGCGGTCACCTCGGCGCGGTCCGGCCAATGGCGGTGCGGCGGCAACCAGGGCCGGTCGTGCATCTCGTCACGCAGGGCCGCCAACACGATCGGCCAATCGTGGTCAGGTCGGCGAAGAATGACATTGGTGCACATCGGCTTACCCAGGTTGATCCGGCGGCTCGATAGCATGGCCCCGGTACGCTGGCAAAGACGATCCGATGCAGGGTGCTTGAAATCCGCAATGGGTTTGATTTCGATCAACGACCACTCAGGCCTTTAAAGTGAGCTTGAAAATCACTAGGTGCTAAACCAAGATCGGCGATGACCGCGCTGGCGCCATATTATTTCAACCAATCGGGAGATTGCCGTCATGAGTGGATTCGAGGATCGTCAGAAAGGCGCGGAAGGTAAGTTCGCGAATGACGCCAAAAGGCTTTTCCTAGCTACGGCGCGGCGCGACAAGCTTCTTGGCCTCTGGGTGTCCGAGACGTTTCTTGGTAAATCCGGCGAAGAGGCGGACAGTTTCGCCAAGGAAGTGGTGATGGCGAATCTGGAAGAGCCGGGCGACAATGATGTCGTCGCTTTCGTCCTAAAGAGCGTCGCCGGTACCGATGCGGACCTGTCCGAGCATCGGCTGCGTCACAAGATGGAAGAATTGATGCGCGAGGCCGAGCGTCAGATTTCTGAATAATACAGGGCTGAATAAAACCTGGCCGTATGAACGTGAGGGTGAATGTCAGAGGCAAGACTGGTCAACCTTGAAGACCGCGGCGTGCTCGCCGTTGCTGGCGAGGACCGGGTCGCCTTCCTGCAAGGTCTGGTCTCCAACGATGTCGAGCGGGTGACGCCGGCGCAGGCGGTCTATGCCGCCTTCCTGACGCCCCAGGGCAAGTTCCTGTTCGATTTCATCATTGTTGATGACGGAGAGCGGCTGCTGCTGGATTGCGAGGCGGCGCGGCTGGCTGATTTCGCCAAGCGCCTGCGGATCTACAAGCTGCGATCCAAAGCCGTGCTGAGCGATGTCAGCGAGAGCTTTCGGGTTTTCGCGGTGCACGGCGACGGCGCCCTGGCGACACTTGGCCTAAATGGCGGGGCGGCGCCGGGAGCCAGCGTGCCCTGCCTCGGCGGCCTGGCGATCACCGATCCGCGGCTGGCGGCCCTGGGCGCCCGACTGCTTCTGCCGGTCGACGTCGATCCCTCGTCCCTTGGTCTGGCGCCGGGGCGGCTCGAGGATTATCACCGCCGCCGCATCCAACTCGGCGTCCCCGACGGCAGCCGCGACATGGAAGTCGACAAGACGGTGCTGTTGGAGGCCGGGTTTGACGAGCTGAACGGCGTGGATTGGAAAAAAGGCTGCTATATGGGCCAGGAGTTGACCGCGCGGACCAAATATCGCGGTCTGGTCAAGCGCCGGCTGATGCCGATCACCACCGACGGCCCTTTGCCGCTTCCGGGCACCCGGATCACTCTGGATGGCCGCGACGCTGGCGAAATCCGCTCTACCCAAGGGGATGTGGCCATGGCGATGGTCCGGTTGAACATGCTGGAACAAACCGCCGAAGGCGCTGCCGTGCTGACGGCGGGTGAGGTGACGGTGACGCCGCAAAAGCCGGATTGGGCGGCGTTCTAAGGCCGATCCCGACCGTTCTCGTGTATAATGGCCATAAGCTAAGAATAAACACTGCCATGACGGTGTGCGGTGGTGGTTCCGTTTACGTCAATGGGATCGCTGAATTTCGGCGGCGAATTCTTACTGCTAGATAAGAACAAAATGGAACTTACCAGGGATGGGGCAGGGAATTTTGAATCAGTCCTGGTAAATTTTCAACAAAACCGATCGGATATTGTGTAAGGTTTTGAATTCTCCAGCGCATTGCAAGATGTGTTGAATTTTCGAAGGCATTGAGTTAAATCCTTTGGATATGATTCCGACCTCGGCAAAACCTTCCGTGAGTAACACAGGCGCAAGGCCAGCCGGTGCCAGCGCGCATATTTTTAACGGTCAAATCGCCAGTTTTATCGCAGCGGTGGCCGTTTGTGCGATCGCCCTGATGGGGGTCGTCGGCTATTCGGTGCAGCAGCAGGACGCTTTGGCGGTAAAATACCAGCGGCACCTGTTGACCTCGGTCCTGGCCAGCCACTCGCGCATCTTGTCCAATGCCGTTACCGAATACAGTTGGTGGGACGAAGCCGTCACCAATCTTACCATCAAATTCGACCGGGATTGGGCCGACGCGAATATCGGCAGATATCTGTACGAAACCGAGGAAATCTCGGCGTCTTTTGTGCTCGATGGTAATAATCAGACCGTTTATGCGGCGGTCGAGGGTAAGAGAGTCGATGCCGATGCGCTGACCTATCTTGGCGCAAGCTTGGCCCAATATGCCGATACCGCCCGCAGCGCCCCGAGAGCCGCTCCGACAAGCGTTATTGGCTACGCGGCGACCGACCACGGCGTCTTCCGGGTCGCGGCGGCGGTTGTAACGCCCTACACCAATCCCAAGTTGATCCCGACAGGCATGGCCCGTTCCGTGTTGGTTATGGCGCGGCTCATCACCAAGGACGGTTTGGTAAGGGTATCCAAGGATTATATGATTCCGGAACTGCGACTGTTGGAAAGGCCGGCAAAGGCAAAATCACCAACCATCGTCTTGATGGATATTGACGATGCGCAGATCGCTGAATTGACCTGGACGCCCAGCGCGCCGGGCCGGGAGATTTGGGGCACGATCGCGCCGGCACTCGCCGGGGTCGTCATTGTCTGGATCGTATTGGGTGTCTGGTTCATCAGGCGCACCCGGGCAGGTATGGCCTATATCGTTGCGAGGAATGTCGACCTCAGGTTTAAGGCCTTGGAGTTGGAAGCCGCCGTCGAACTTGCCGAGGCCGCCAATCGCGCAAAATCCGACTTCATCTCTCGGGTCAGCCACGAATTTAGAACCCCGCTCAACGTTATTGTCGGGTAC
This sequence comes from Pseudomonadota bacterium, assembly GCA_027623845.1. Lineage (GTDB taxonomy): Bacteria > Pseudomonadota > Alphaproteobacteria > Thalassobaculales > Thalassobaculaceae > JADHLJ01. The sequence goes on along the minus strand of JAQBUJ010000291.1, from coordinate 666 downwards.
CCTGCTCTTTTGCTGAAGGACGAGGGCGGCGCTTACTCCGATCACCACCGGGACGGCCTGTCCGAAGTCCTGAAGGCCGGTAAGCATCTGGCGAAATTGGTCGACGACGTGCTTGAGCTTTCTCGGATCGATCGAGGCGAAGCAGAATTTCAGATCGAAAAAGCCGACCCACGGACCAGTATCGACGGCGTCCTGCAATCGATGCGCGAAGCCGCAAGCGAGGGTTTGCCCTCGATCCGTGACCTGACCCGGTCTGAGAACCTGCCGCAGATCGAGGTTGACCGAACTCGATTCGCGCAGGTGCTGACGATCCTGTTTTCAAACGCCATCAACTACAGCGATGGCGACGATCCGGCTGTCGTGCTCTCCTGCAAAATCGATCTGGGAAGACTGCGGCTTTTGGTCACCAACCCCAATGCAAAAATTGCTGACGCGGCTTTCGCCAAGATATTCGACCCTTATGTGGTCCTGGAGGGGGTCGACCATCAGGCGTCGCGGATCGGTTTGAGTCTGGTCATCGCCAAACAACTCGTCGAGGGTATGGGCGGCCGGATCGGCGCCACCGCCACCGAAGGCGTCGGGACCACCTTTTGGATTGATTTTGCGGTTGTCGCCTGAAGCCCCGTAGCAGCGGCGCATAAACGCGCTGCCGCAACCAACCCCGCT
>JAQBUJ010000290.1 GCA_027623845.1 Pseudomonadota bacterium | reverse complement strand
CAGAACGCCGCCCCTGGTTTCGAGCGGTTTATCGGCCGAGTGACGCAGTTCCTCACCCTGGTCGGTCTGACGGCGCTATTGGTCGGCGGCGTCGGCATCGCCAACGCGGTGCGCAGCTTCCTCGACCAGCGCACCGGCACCATCGCCACCCTGAAATGCCTTGGCGCGCCGGGCGGGCTGATCTTCACCACCTATCTCATGCAGGTCATGGTGCTGGCGACGGTTGGCGTGGTGATCGGCTCTGCGATTGGCGCTATTGCCCCGCCGCTGACCGCGCATTTGTTATCCGGCGTATTCCCTGTCGCGATCCCGCTCGGGTTCTATTGGAAGCCAATCGGGATGGCCGCCCTGTTCGGCTATGTCACGACGCTGGCCTTTGCGGTTTGGCCGCTAGGGCGGGCGCGAAACGTCCGGGCGGCACAGCTGTTCCGTGCTTTGGTGGTTCCCCCCGATGGATGGCCAAATCCTGGCTATATCGCCTTGACGGCGGTCGCGGCGCTAGCCTTGGCGGCGCTGGCCTTCTTCGCGACCGACGACACGCGCCTGGCGCTGTCGTTCATCGTCGGCGCTTGCGGCGTTCTGGTGGTGTTCGGCGGTGGCACCACGCTCCTGCTGCGGCTGGTTCGCCGGCTGCCAAGTCCGCGTCATCCGGGCCTGCGCCTGGCGATCGCCAATCTGCATCGCCCGGGCAGCAGCACCCCGAGCATCGTGCTGTCCCTGGGCCTGGGCTTGACGGTCCTGGTCACCGTGGCGCTGGTTCAATTCAACATGGCGTATCAGATCACCCAGCAGATCCCGAAACAGGCCCCATCGTATTTTTTCATCGATATCCAGCCTCATCAGGTCGAGCCTTTCACCACGCTCGTGCGTTCGATTCCAGGCGTCGCAAAGCTTGAGCGCACGCCCATGGTTCGAGGCCGCATCGTTCGGGTCGCCGGTGTGCCGATCGAGCAGGTCAAACCGGATAAGGACATCGCCTGGGCGGTCAACGGCGACCGGGGTCTGACCTATGCCGCGCGGCTGCCCGAAGGCGCCAAGGTGGTGACCGGGGATTGGTGGCCGGAGAATTATAGCGGACCGCCGTTGATTTCCTTTGACGCCAATGTCGCGCGCGGTCTCGGGGTTGGGATCGGCGACACCATGACGCTGAATGTCCTGGGCCGTGAGATCACCGCCACTATCGCCAATCTGCGGCATATCGATTGGGCGACCCTGGGGATGAATTTTGTCTTCGTCTTTGCGCCTGGCGCCCTTGAGGCAGCCCCGCATAGCGTCATCTCGGCGGTCTATGCCGAAGGCACCGAAGCCGAGGAAGCGGTCCAGGGCGCGGTAACCGAAAAATTCCCCAACATCTCGGCTATCCGGGTCAAAGAGGCGCTGGAGAACGCCAACCGGATCCTCGATGCGGTCGCCATGGCGGTGAGAACAACAGCCTCGGTCACACTGCTCGCCGGAATCTTCGTTCTTGCCGGCGCCGTCGCCACCGGCCAACACCGGCGGATTCATGACGCCGTCATCCTCAAGGTTCTGGGAGCGACCCGACGTCGGGTTCTGTTCTCCTATCTGGTGGAATACGCCATCCTGGGGTTGTTGACGGCGGTGGTCGCCAGCGCGGTCGGCACGGTGCTGGGATACTTGGTCGTCACCGAACTGATGCGGGCCGAGTTCGTTGCAAGCCCGGTGGTCATTGGATTGACAGCCGGCATCGCGCTGCTCAGCACCGTCGGTCTTGGCCTGTTTGGCACTTGGCGGGCGCTCGGCATGAAAGCCGCGCCGTTACTGCGCAATGAATAGGCAACGCCATACGGTCGCCTTAATGCAGTGTAAACCTTAGGCTAACGATTATCGGAGGTCGCCATGCTGAAACCGCTCTTCCAAAGCGCCGCGGTGCTGGTAATGCTGACCGTCGCGGTCCCGCTGGCCAACGCGGCCTCCGATCAGAAACAGATGGAACGCAAGTTCGAGGAAGGCGCAGATGCCTTGCTGGAGGGCATGCGACTGCTGCTAAAGACCATCCCCTGGTACGGCCAACCCCAGGTAAAGCCGAACGGCGATATCATCATTCCCCGCCGCGACGCGCCCGCATTGCCGCCGCCGCCGCACCAGCGCCCGCCGGCCGGCGAGGACAAAAAGAGCGGCGACACCCAACGACTATAGAAACTCGCCGACTTTAGAGACCGGTCGTTGGATGCGCCCGAGCGCGCGTTCCAATCAAAATTTCAGGCCTGGGCCAAGCCCAACCAGGCCTTGGTCTTCGCCAGTTGGGTTAAGCGCGCCTCGCGAATAGCCTCGGCGGCCTCGGTCATTCCATAGCGAACCGCCAAGGCCTCAATGCCAATAAAAGTCGGCGCAGACATCGACGCCAACCGCTCATTGAGCTGGTTCGGCGTGAAACCCTGGTAGTAGCGTATCAGCCGCTGCATCGGATCGAGTTTGGTCAGCAAGTCCGGGTCGGAAAACCGGGCGGCGCTGTGCTCGGGGCCCAGGATATCGGAATACAGCAGCGGGTAGACCTGGGGCAGGTTCCGACTCTCCGCCTCAAACTCTCTCAGGAATTTAAGATAGGCCGGCGTCGCGCCCTTGCGTTCCAGAAGGCGGCCAATGCCCTTCGCCCCCAATTGGTTGACGATCGCGTAAGTCAGATGCGGATAACCGTGCATGAAGGCGATCACCGCCAGTTTCGCCAACCCAAGCTCGGGATCCGCCATCCCCTGCAGACCGCCATCGGGATCACGCAGGAACAACGCCTCACCGCTATCGGCGAAACCGCGGCCCCGGAACCCGATGGGGATGCGGTCGCGGGTCCGGGCCTGGGCCTCGAACACTTCCAACGAGGCCAGACGAAAGCCCTGCTCCCGCAAATACGCCTCCAGCGCCGAAAACATCGGCTGCCCCTCGTAAGTCGGCGCGAATCCGACCTCCACGAACACCGCCAGCACGTGGCGTTCCAAGGCCCCGGCCCCGCCCTGCATGATTTCCAGCTCGGTGCCCTGGGTGTCGATCGACAAATAATCCGGCGGCGGCAGATGATCGCCTTCGCGTGTCAAAACTTGATCAAGCGTCCGGGTCTCGAGCTCAAGCTGTTCGACGACCTCGGTGCTTTGCGGATCGGTATCCCAGCCGAATTGCGGATCGAAGGCATGGCGCTTGGCGAAATCGGGGATCAGCGGCAGGATCGAGCTGCGGTATCGGTCATTGAAGATATAAAACGGCCTGACGCCGCCGTCGCCGCTCAGACAATCGGTCAGCACCTTGGTCTGCGACGCCAGATGCGCCGTTGCCCGATGAATGCCATCGATCGAGGTTGTGTCCGGCTCATAGAAAACACTGACCACATCCGCCTCGAAGCCATCGATAATCGGCAGGTTCCGTGTCCTGCTACGCCCGCCCACATGATGCGAGCATATTTTCAGGCTTGCACGATCACTCATCCCGCATTCTCCAAGTCGGCGGACAATTCACCGCCAATCAGAGCACGCCTCCTGGCGATCGTCAGCCCTGAATTTCCTCCCCTGCGCCGCCGCCGCCACGGCCCAGCATCGCGCATACCGACATCAATCGTACGAAGCACCGCACTAACCCTTGCGACAATCTCGGCGTCGCCTATACTCCCGCGCCGCTGGCTTGGCGCCGGCTGAGCGGAATTCCGTTACAACGAGGACACCATGGCCGACGATATAAAAAAAGTCGTACTCGCCTATTCCGGCGGGCTCGATACCTCGATCATCCTGAAATGGCTGCAAGACACCTATCGCTGTGAAGTGGTGACCTTCACCGCCGATCTCGGACAGGGCGAGGATTTGGAGCCGGCCCGACAAAAAGCCCAAATGCTGGGCATCAAGGAGATCTTCGTCGAGGATCTGCGCGAGGAATTCGTCCGCGACTTCGTCTTCCCGATGTTCCGCGCCAATACCGTCTACGAGGGCACCTATCTGCTGGGCACGTCGATCGCCCGGCCGCTGATCGCCAAGCGCCAAATCGAGATCGCCAAGCAAACCGGCGCCGATGCCGTGGCCCATGGCGCCACCGGCAAGGGCAATGATCAGGTCCGGTTCGAACTCGCCTATTATGCGCTGAACCCGCATATCAAAATCATCGCGCCCTGGCGGGAATGGGAATTCACCTCACGGACCGATCTGTTGGAATATGCCGAGTCCCGGCAGATCCCGATCGCCAAGGACAAGCGCGGCGAGGCGCCGTTCTCGGTCGACGCCAACCTGCTGCATGCCTCCAGCGAGGGTAAGATCATCGAGGACCCTTGGGTCGAGGGGGCGGAGTTCATCTATTCGCGCACCATCTCCCCCGAGGATGCTCCGGACAAGGCGACCTATATCGAAATAGGCTTCGAGCGCGGTGACCCGGTCTCGATCGATGGCCAGGCGATGAGCCCGGCGACCCTGCTGACGGCGCTCAACACACTGGGCCATGACAACGGCATCGGTCGCCTCGATCTGGTGGAAAACCGCTTCGTCGGGATGAAAAATCGCGGCCTCTACGAGACTCCAGGCGGCACTATAATGCATGTTGCCCACCGGGCGATGGAAAGCCTGACCCTCGATCGCGGCATGGCGCATCTGAAGGATGAGCTGATGCCGCGCTATGCCGAGATGATCTACAACGGCTTCTGGTATTCGCCGGAGCGGGAAATGCTGCAGGCCGCCATCGACCACAGCCAACAACATGTCACCGGCACGGTGCGGCTCAAACTCTACAAGGGCAACACGATCGTCGTTGGGCGCAAGGCTGAGAAAAGTCTGTATTCAGCCGATTACGTCACCTTCGAGGAAGGCGCAGCGGATTATGATCACGCCGACGCGCACGGCTTTATCCGGCTGAACGCGCTCAGATTGCGCCTCAACAAGATGATGCTGGGCTAAGCTGCGACGTTGTTGTTTGACCTGTTTCTTGATTGGGCCGCGAGCGGTGGATGAGATGATTCGCACAGCCAAACCGATGCGTAACCCCGTTCTTTCCATCTCCCCCGAAGTGGCGGAGGCCCTGGATGGCGATCGGCCCGTCGTGGCGCTTGAATCGACGATCATCGTTCATGGTCTGCCGCGCCCGCGCAATCTCGATATCGCGCGCCAGCTGGAAAAAGCGGTGCGCGAGGAAGGCGGCGTGCCGGCGACAATCGCCGTGCTTGATGGACGTA
>JAQBUJ010000289.1 GCA_027623845.1 Pseudomonadota bacterium | reverse complement strand
ACCGTGGACCATAATGTTCATCGGAACCCGGGATTGGGCACATGGGTTCTGATCAATGGAAGGTGGTATTACCCCAGAAAATTAACCTCAGAGATTTTATCTGGCTGATTTAACCCGGGTGATTTTATCCACGGGGGGCGTGCTTGTTCAAAATCCGTTGCAGCGTGCGCCGATGCATCCGCAAGCGGCGAGCGGTCTCGGAAACATTTCGGCCGCATTGCTCAAAAACCCGTTGGATATGTTCCCATTTTACCCGGTCGGCGGACATCGGATTTTCCGGCGGCGGCGGCAGCGCATCCTCATGATCGAGCAGCGCCGCCGCCACGGCGTCGGCGTCCGACGGCTTTGGCAAATAATCAATGGCGCCGGCCTTCACCGCCGCCACGGCGGTCGCGATATTGCCATAGCCGGTGAGCACGATGATCCGCGCATCCGGGCGGGCCTCACGCAATTCGCCAACAATATCAAGGCCACTACCATCGGTCAGGCGCAGGTCGAACACTGCGTAGGGCGGCTGGTCCCGCTTGGCCAACTCGATCCCCTCGGCGACGGTCGCCACGGTGCTTACCTCGAAGCCGCGCTTCTCCATGGCCCGGGCCAAGCGTTTTCGGAAGGGTTCATCGTCGTCGACGATCAGGAGCCGGCGATCATCGCCGCTCGTGGTCGCGTCTACCGATACCGGGTGGTCTTCCAGCATTGGTTCGCGTTGCCTCATCTTAATAAAAGGATCTTAGCATCTTATTTATTGTAGCACGGCGGCGGGAGATGCAAGAGCGCGATCCCATCCTCGCGGTAAATCCAGCATGCTCCCGCCTGAATACAGGCCCTGTTCCCGGTAGTGACCCCTGGCGCCGACCAAGGTTATTGCGTCTGCGGGCGCGGTTCGATCGCTGTTCGGCGCCAGCGCGCCTCGGCCCTGGCGCCGCCTTCGGGTCGATTGCTGAAGACCAACCGCCCGCCGGTTCGTTCAAGCAGCGTGTTGGCGATGAAGATACCCAGCCCCATATGCCCGGAGGTCCCGCCACGGCTGGAAAGATAAGGCTCGCCAAGTCTGTCGAGCATGGCGTGCGGAAATCCGGGTCCATCATCCTCGATGATCACCAGAAGGTCGCGATGGTCCCAGGCGACCGTGACCTCCACCGTCGTATTGGCGAATTGCACGGCGTTTTGGATCAATGTCCCCAGGCCGTGCAGAATCTCGGGACTGCGCATCACTGTGGGGTCGCTGGTCGCCTCCAGATCATCTTCGTCCGGGCCATGGCGCTCGACGATCACCTCGATCCCATCGCGCTGATGCGGGGCGGCGGCAAGATCGATCAGGGTGCTCATCGGCAGTTGAGCGTAGGGATCGCCGCCGCCAATTTCCGGCTCGTTGGCGAGTCCGGCCAGGATGGCGCTGCAGCGGGCGCTCTCGCTGCGCAGTAATTCGATATCTTCGGCGAACTCGTTGTCCGCCGGAACGTCCCGGGACAGATCGGCGGCGATGACCGCGATGGTGCTCAGCGGGCTTCCCAATTCATGCGCCGCCGCCGCCGCCAAGCCGCCGAGGGCCGAGAGCTGTTGCTCCCGCGCCAGGGCCATTTGGGTTGCGGCCAGCGCATCCGACATTCGTCGCGCCTCATCGGCCACCCGCCATGTATAGGCGGCAATGAAAACGGTGCCGATCACCAACGCTGTCCAGGTCCCGTAGATATAGAGAGTCGGGAGATGAAGTTCGGCATCGAGCCAGGGCAGCGGCAAATGCCAAAGCGTCAGCAGGGTTGCGGCCAGCGACGCCAGCAGACAAAGCCAAATGGTCGAGCGCAGCGACAGGATGGTGGCCGAAACCGTCACCGGCGCCAGCAAAAGCAGGGTGAACGGATTTTCCAAACCGCCGGTGACGTAGAGCAAAGCGGCCGATTGTACGATGTCGAAGCCGAGTGAAAGAGCGGCCGACCGGTCGCTCAAGCGTTGGCTCGATCGGGCTCGGGTTTGCATTACCAGGTTCAACACCGCCGAAGCCGCGACGATTCCGATGCAAAGCGATAGCGGCAGTGGGAACTGCAATCCATACGCCACCACCAGGATCGCCACCGCCTGACCGATCAGCGCCACCCAGCGGATGGTGATCAAGGTTCGGGCGCTGACGGCGCCGGCTGGCAGCGCTTGGCGGGAGAGTTCGGTCGGGGAGGTGGCCTCAGTCATCGCCGGCGGATACCCGTGGTCGGAGACGGAAGGCGGTAGCGGCCAACGCTGCCGGACGGCAAGCGCACCCGATGCGTTCACAGGTGAAGCGGTGCGATGTGTCGTCCATTGGTTAGGCCTCCCAGGCGCATGGTATCGCGATTCGATCGGGCGATGACTCGGAAAACACTGTTGCGCGGGCCTTTAAACGCGTTCGATCTTTCATCGACAAAATACCGCCGACATACCCACAATGTGGATCACGCCCGCCCCGACGCCGAATCGTTGAACGAGCAACCTGGACAGGCGATAGGATAAGCGGTCGGGTCCCCAAGATGCGAGATAAGGGTGCGAGATTGGGGCGGGAGTTTGGGGAAGCTGCATGACGATCACCTATGCCTATCACAGAGTGACCACTGACCCACGGCAATGGCGCGGGGTCGCCGATGGCTTTGCCGCCGGGCGAACCTTGGGCGGGGCCGGGGCCGTATTATATGGCATTTGGCGCAGTCAGATCGGCCGGCCGCGTGACGAGTTGAGCGTGATTACCGCCTGGCCCGATGGGGTAACCGCCAAGCTTGCCGAGGCGGCGCTGACGGCCAGTGTTGACGCCATCAGCGATATCTCGACGGAAATCATGCGCCCGACGGTGCGGCCCATCGTCCCGGACCGGCCGATCCGCCAAGGCAACTATGCCTTCCGGTGGTTCTCAACGCCGGCGGTGAACTGGGATGAGTTTCTCGACCTCTGCGCCGCCGCCTGGCCGGGTTTTGAGAGCGCCTATGATTCTCAAGTCATCGGTCTGTGGCGGATGAGCGACGAGCGTACCGGCGGCGCGGTGGAGGAGGCGTCCGGGGTCGGTATCTCCTCGGGGATTCGTAGCCTGTTGCTTACCCGGCGTCCGGATCTGGCGATGTGGGAGCGTTCGAAATTGCCACAAGGCCGGGCCGAGGAGGTCGTGCGCGAGACATTGAGCCGGCGCTACGATCTGTGTGACTGGACCGTGGTCAACACCTCGACCCTGCTGACCGCCGAGGACACGGTCGACACCGCGCGCTGGGCCTAGGGGAGCAGGCTGCTTGCCGGAAACCAAAGGCCGCCTTATCTTCCGACGGCACGATTTCATTCCCCAACTCACGGCTTAATCGACCATGCCCACGCCAGCCATCGAAGCGCGCGCGCTGACCAAGCGCTTCGGCGAAATCACCGCGATCAACGATGTCTCCTTTGTCGTAGAGCCGGGCGGGATCACCGCATTGCTGGGCGGTAACGGCGCTGGCAAGACGACGACGATCTCAATCTTGCTCGGCTTGCTGGTGCCGACCCACGGCACGGTGCGAATTCTCGGTCATGACATGGTGCGTGACCGCTACAGCGTGCTCCCGTTGATGAATTTTTCCTCCCCCTATGTCGACCTGCCGCATCGATTGAGCGTGCGCGAGAACCTGCGGGTCTATGCCGAGTTGTATTCGGTAGATGCGCCGGAGAAGCGGATCATGGAGCTGGCCGAGCGTCTGGATTTCGCCGGGATGTTGGATCGCAAAACCGGCCAATTGTCGGCTGGACAAAAGACTCGGGTGGCGCTGGGCAAGGCCTTGATCAACCGGCCTCGGGTGCTGTTGCTTGATGAGCCGACGGCGTCGCTGGACCCGGACAGCGCCGATTGGGTCCGGAGCTATCTCGAGGAATATGCGCGCGAGCAGGGGGCGACGATCCTGCTGGCCTCGCATCACATGGGAGAGGTCGAGCGGCTTTGCGACAACGTTCTGATGATGCGCGCCGGCGGCATCGTTGATCGCGGTTCGCCGGCTGAATTGCTGGATAAATATGGCCGGGCGACCCTGGAGGAAGTGTTCCTGGACATCGCCCGAAATCGTACCCGAGCGGAGACCTCATGACCCAGCCCGCGGGTTCGAACGCCGTGGCCGAGGCCAAGGCCGTCGGCGGGTTCTCCGGGCGGCGGATATTGGCCATGGTCCGGCGCCACTATTATCTGCTGCGCGGGTCTGTGCCACGGATCCTCGAAATGGCCTATTGGCCGACCGTGCAGATGGTGATCTGGGGCTTCGTGACGCAGTTTTTCATGGGTCATTCCAGTTGGGTCGCCAACGCCTCCGGAATTCTGATCGGCGCGGTGCTGCTTTGGGACCTATTGTTCCGCAGCCAGATCGGTTTTGCCATGTGCTTTCTCGAGGAAATGTGGTCGCGCAATCTTGGCCATCTTTTCGTCAGTCCGCTTCGGCCGGCGGAATTCGTGATCGCCATGATGGCCATGAGCCTGTTGCGCGGCCTGATCGGCTTGTTGCCTTCCTGGGTGCTGGCCTATGTCTTTTTCGAGTTTTCGATTTTCTCTTATGGACCGGGCATCGTCGCTTTTTTCTCCTGCCTGTTCGTCATGGGGTGGGGCTTGGGAATGGCCGTGGTCGCGTTGGTTTTGCGATTCGGATTAGGCGCCGAAAGCCTGGCTTGGGTGGCGATCTTCGCCTTTGCGCCGATCAGCGCGGTGTATTATCCGGTATCGACCCTGCCGGAATGGCTGCAGGTGGTCGCCTGGTGCACCCCGTCGGCCTATGTTTTCGAGGGCATGCGCTCGGTTTTCATCGACGGCGTGTTCCGTACCGACCTGTTGCTTGGCGCCATTGGCATGAATTTGCTCTATCTGGCGATTGGAGGCGGGTTGTTCGCCTGGTCATTCGCCAAGGCCCGGGTGCATGGCAGGCTATTGCAGATTGGGGAGTAGGAAACCTTCGATGCTGAGCCCGGACCAGACGCGTTTTCTTGATTCTCAGCGGGTCGCCCGGCTGGCGACGGTGGATGGATCGGCAATGCCGCATGTGGTGCCGGTCTGCTATGCCCTGGAGGGCAGCTCTATCCACGTGGTGCTGGACGAGAAGCCAAAGCGGGTCGAGGCGCGGGCGCTGAAGCGAGTGCGCAATATCCTGGAAAACCCGAACGCCGCCCTGGTCTTTGTCCACTACGATGACCAGATCT
>JAQBUJ010000288.1 GCA_027623845.1 Pseudomonadota bacterium | reverse complement strand
CTGGACCGCGCCGGCCACTATCGCCAAGAGCACCTGGAAATAGGCGCCATTCTGGCCGCGTTGCTGGTGCCGGTGATGGCGCGGCTCAGCGGCAATACGAACGCCGCGTAAGGAGTAGTCATGCGAGGACTGGTGGTTTGCCCGCAACCCCGCGCCGCCGATGTTGGCGCCGAGGTCATGGAACGCGGCGGTAACGCCTTCGATGCGGCCATCGCCACCGCTTTTGCGCAGATGGTGGTCGACCCGTTTATGTGTGGTCTTGGCGGCATGGGAACCTTGCAGTATTTTGACACCCGGGGCGCTGGCCACGGGATGATCGATTTCCACAACCGCGCCGGCGCCAAGGTCTCGCCGGGTATGTGGGAAGCCGATCTTGCCGGACGCTCGGAGATCAGCGGCTATACCCTGTTCGATGATTATCGCAGCGAGCTTGGTTACACCGCGATCATGACGCCGGGAACCGTTGCCGGTTTTGCCGAGACCCATCGACGGCTGGCCAGTTGGGATTGGGCGGATCTATTGGCGCCGGCGGCGCGGCTGGCCCGCCAGGGCTATCCCTTGGCGGCGCATGTGTGGGATTTCTGGGCCCGGCCCTGGGCGGCGGGGGTGCCGGATGGCATCACCCGGATCAAGGCGAGCCCGGCCTGCGGCGAGATTTATCTGCGCCCCGGCGACCGTCTTCCCGAGGTCGGCGAGATCATCCGCAACCCGGACATGGCCGACACCATAGAGACGCTGGCCCGCGATGGCGCTGGAAGTTTTTATACCGGGGCTCTGGCGGCCCGGATCGCCGAGGATATCGGGGCCAATGGCGGGTTCGTCACCGCCGAAGATCTGGCGGGCTATCGGATCCGTCCGGGCAAACCGGTTTTCGGGGAATACCGGGGCCTTACCGTGGCCTCCAACCCACCGCCGGGCAGTGGCGCGATCCTGATCCAGATGTTGCAGATTCTCGACCATTTTGATCTTGCCGGGCTGGGTCACGGCAGTGCCGCTAGCTTGCATCTGATCGCTTCGGCGATGGCTCGGGCGCATCATGACCGCGAGCAGCATCTGGCGGACCCGGACTTCACGACGGTTGATGTGGATTTTCTGGTTTCCAAGCAACGCGCGACCGAGCACGCGGCGGCGATCCGCGCCGCGGCTCCCTTGCCCTCGACACCGCCGGCCCCGCCGTCCTGCACCACCCATCTTTCGGTGCGTGACGAGACCGGCAATGCGGTATCGGTCACCCATACCTTGGGAACCGGCAGCGGCGTCGTGACGCCGGGCCTCGGCTTCGTCTACAACAATTCGATGAAGCTGGCCGACCCGATCCCCGGCAAGCCGAACTCGATGATGCCGGGCAAGGCCAGGACCACCGGCATGGTGCCGACCATGCTGCTGAAGGATGGCGAGCCGGTGATTATCGTCGGCGCCTTGGGCGGTAGCGTGATCATCTCGGCGGTGCTGCAGACGATCCTCAACATCGTTGATTACGCCATGTCACCGGTCGAGGCCACCGCCGTGCCGCGAATCCATTGCGAGGGCGCCGGCGTGCATGTCGAGGCTCGGGTCGAGGGTACCCAAGTCGCCGGATTGCAGGCGCTGGGCCATGAAGTGATTCAATCCTCGCACAGTTACGACCCGGTGATGGCGCGGGCCCATGTCATCGCTCGCGACGGCAAAGGCTGGCGCGGCGGCGCCGACCCGCGTAGCGGCGGCGGCATCGCCATCGCCCGTCGCTAGCGGCCCGTCGGGCTTCCGAAAAGTCGGTGGAAACCGCCCCTCGTCCGGAGCTTGTCGAAAGGCGGCGCGGTGCGGCTGGAGCCATTTGCGATCAAATGTCAGCAGCCATCGGATCGGGGACGGGCGCTCGATTGACCCGTTGGTAAACCAGCCGTAACGTGACGATCAGCTTGATCAGGAGGTCGCATGTCTGAATCCAACATTTATGTCGGTGTCGCCGGCTATGTCGGCCGTCCCGATGCCGCCGGCTCCGTAGGGGTCTTCCGCCGCGCCACCGATGGTGGGGAATGGGAGCATGTATTCGGGGATCTGGAGGCGTTTACCGTCTTCGTGCATCCAACCGACCCGGCTCTGGTGTTCGCCGGCACATCCGATGGGGTGTGGCGCAGCGATGACCGTGGGAGCAGCTTCAAACGCGCTGAGTTCCCCGATACCGGCAAGCAGGTATGGAGCTTTCTCGTCATTGACGACAATCCCGACTGCATGTATGCCGGCGCCTCGCCAATCGATGTCTATCGTTCGGACGATCGCGGCGCGAGTTGGCGCCGGCTGCCCAACCCGGAGATCAAGGAGCGCTGTTCCGGTCCGTTCTCGCCTCGGGTGATGCGGATGGCCCAGCGACCCGGGCGAGCGAATGAAATTTATGCGGCGCTGGAAATCGCTGGATCGATGCGCACGACGGATGGCGGCGAGACCTGGGAGGACCTGACCGACGATCTGGTGCGCCTGTCGGATTTACCGCATCTGCGCAGTGCCATCGTGCAAAAGGAAACCCATGCCGAGGGGATGCTGGACGGCCATGCGATCACCATCAGTCCATCGGACCCCGATGCGGCGATCATCGCCTTGCGGATGGGGCTCTTTCGAACCCGCAACGGCGGTAAGACCTGGGAAGACATGGAGATGAAACGCTTCTCCCCGACGACCTATGGCCGCGACGTTAAAGCTTCGCCGCATGATCCCAAGACGTTGTATGCGGCGCTCTCGGTTTCGGCCGCGAGCCATGACGGCGGCGTCTATCGCAGCACCGATTCCGGCGAGACATGGCAGCGCTTCGACAAGGTTCAGGTGCATGGCACGATCATGTCGATCGGCCTGCATACTTCCGATCCGAAGCAGGTCTATATCGGCGCTCGCTATGAGGGCGAGATCTTCGGCACCACCGACGGCGGCGAAACTTGGCGGGAAATGCCGCTGCCGGGTCAGGTGAAGGACGTTTATTCCGTCGCCTGTGGCTAAGCGTCCAGTAGATTTGGGAGCCTTGGTTTTGGCGAAATCCGTGGCCGGACCGAGGGGGCGAGGATGCAGGTAATGACGACCTTACCGCAGGAGGACCTGAACGTGGTCCCGGCGGCGGCGCGGGCGGCCGAGCGTGATGGTTTCGATATGATCGCGACCATGGAAAATCGATACGAGCCGTTCATGCCGCTCGCGGTTTCGGCGATCTCCACCGAGCGGATTCAGCTTGGCACCGCCGTTGCGATCGCTTTTCCGCGCTCCCCGATGGTCGTGGCCAATACCGCTTGGGATCTGCAAAAGGCGTCGAAGGGGCGGTTCGTGCTTGGGCTTGGCCCGCAAATCAAGCCGCATAACGAAAAGCGGTTCTCGACGCCCTGGTCGGCGCCGGCGCCGAGGCTGCGTGAATACGTCAAGGCGTTGCGGGCGATCTGGCGGTCGTGGGAATTGGGGGAGCCGCTGAAGTTCACCGGAGACTTCTACACCTTCACCTTGATGACCCCGAATTTCGTCCCGGCCTCGACCCACCAGCCACCGGTGCCGGTCACCATCGCGGCAGTCGGTCCGCACACCTTGAAGCTTGCCGGTGATGTCTGTGACGGTGTTCGCCTGCACCCGTTTTGCACCCGCGCCTATATCGAGGATGTGGCAATGCCACGCATCGAGGCGGGGTTGGCGATGTCGGGCACGCCGCGCCAGGAATTTCAAGTAACCGGCGGCGGGTTCATCGCCACCGGCGCCACCGATGCAGAGGTTGAGCAAGTGGCGGAATGGGTGCGCTATCGCGTGGCGTTCTATGGCTCGACGCCGAGTTATTGGCCGGTCTTCGAACATCATGGACTTGGCGATCTCGGGCGAAAACTGAACGCGATGACCAAGCAAGGTCAATGGGAGCAGATCGCTGGCGAGATCCCGGACGATGTGCTGCGCCTGTTCGCGGCGATTGGCCGCTATGACGAATTAACGGATCTGGTAGCGGATCGGTTCGGCGGCTGCACCGACATGGTGTACGCCAGCACCTCCTCGGATATTCAGCCGAAGATCCCGACGGAGGTTCTTCGGGACATTCAACGCATCGCCACGCCCTTCACGGGGTTCAAGACGACTTGGTCGTAGAGGTGATCTGGGCAGAGATGGTTCTGGCGGGGTGGCTTAGGGGGCATGTTGTTTTTGGGGCGATTGAAATTTAACAATCCGGCGCTGGCGTCCCGAAATTCGGCGCAAGGTCTGGGTACTCTATAATTTTGTGTTTGATCGTCGCCCGCATGGGCCACTCAAATTTGTTGGGTCTATGTGTTGGCGGGACTTGTTCCTGTTGATCTCGCCAACCCGGACAATTCTCGGTGAGCCGCAGCATTTCTTCGGCAGCCCGCTTAAATTCTTCAACCGAATTTTTCTCCAAACGGTAACCATGCTTGACGAGATGGCGGTCAATGATTCCTTCCTCCAATAGGCCCAGGCGCAAGAGGTCTGCCAAAGGCACGCGCTTATTGTCCGGCCCGACCACATGCTGCGGAAGCACTATGCTTTGTTCGTCAACGGGCCCGGAGGGCACAACCGCCCCACAACGCGCCATGGGAACGCCAAATCCCATCGCGAACGCATAAGGGCCGGACGGAGATAGCTCCAAAAAGTATCTTGAGCGACTGATCGCGTAAGCGTGCAGGAAGGCCGGGTCTTCCGCCGATGCTAAATCGAAAAAACCGTCTATTTTGGGCATTGGGCTCATCCCGCTATGGCCGACCCGGACGACCTGACCGCCCAGGTTTTTGGTCACGTGGTGGATAACCGGCACAACATTTTCAACGTTTAGGTCACGGTTGGGCCGCTCGCCCCAGTGCTCGTATCCACCTTCGCGATAGTGCAAGACGCAGAACCAACCGTTTGGATCCAAGCCGGTCGCCCGTAATCTTGCATCCTCTCGCGCCGAGAGCGCCTCCGGAAATTGAAACCGCGCCAGCGTGTCGAAACTTGGAAGCATTTCTCGCTTCATCATCCACGGTGTCAGTACAAGGTCTGGTTTGTCTCCGTGCCCAACCTTCCAGGCCTCGGAATCAAAAACGACTTTCTGACCTCCGGCAAAATCAAAGGCTTCAAGCGGAATAAGGTATTCGTCATTCATCCGCCACGGCAGATCGAGTTGCGGCATCAATCGCAGCACGGTTTCTTTATATGGCCGATCGTTTCGAAATA
>JAQBUJ010000287.1 GCA_027623845.1 Pseudomonadota bacterium | reverse complement strand
GGCGAACTGGAAGCGGCGGTGATTTGTGGCGGCGAGGCGTTGTCGACGCAAAAAGCCGCCCAGCGGGCCAATATCGAACTCGACTGGAGCGAGGATCCGGGCGGCTCGAACGAGGACTGGGGCGTGTCGACCCGGGGCTGGAGCGACATGGAAGACCGCCACCGCATGGCCGGCGCGATCTTTGCTTAACCGATGATCGAGAACGCCATTCGCGGCGACCGGGGGCGGACCATCGCCGAGCATAATCTTGCGATGGGTAAGCTGTTTTCCGGCTTTGCCGCGGTCGCCGCCAATAACCCGCTTGCCGACCGGCGCCAGGGCTTTACCGCCGAGCAGATTGGCGAGGTCAGCCCTTCCAATCCTTATATCGGCTTCCCCTATACCAAGCTGATGAACTCGAACGCCTTCATCGATCAGTCCGCGGCGATCATCCTGACCTCGGTCGCCAAAGCCAAGGCGCTGGGCATCCCCGAGGATCGCTGGGTGCATCTGCATGGTTGCGGCGATGCCTATGATCATTGGTACCTGAGCGACCGGATCAACATGCACTCCTCGCCGGCGATGCGCACGGTGGCCCGCGAAGCCTTCGAGATGGCCGAGTGCGGCCTGGACGACATCGCCGCGCTCGACCTCTACAGTTGCTTCCCCTCGGCAGTGCAGATCGCCTGTGACGAGATGGGCATTCCCCTTGATGACCCGCGCGGGCTGACGGTGACCGGTGGGCTGCCGTATTTCGGTGGACCGGGGAACAACTATGTCACCCATTCGATCGCCGAAATGATGAACACGGTGCGGGCCAAGCCCGGCTCCAAAGGATTGGTGACGGCCAATGGCAATTATGTGACCAAGCAGTCCGCCGGGATTTATTCGACCGAACCGGCCGGCAAGCCTTTCGCGCCCAAGGACCCGAAGATCTATCAGGCCGAGATCGACGCCGACAAAGGACCGGCGGTGACCGAAGTGGCGAATGGGTCCGGGACCATCGAGACCTATACGGTGATGCATGACCGCAAGGGACCGTCCTTTGGTATCCTGTTCGGCCGGCTCGGCGATGGCAGCCGCTTCATGGCCAATCCGCCGGATGACCCGGCGCTGTTGGCGCGGATGGCGGCAGAGGATTATCTCGGCGCGCCGGGCAAGGTGCGCAGTGCCGACGGCATCAACACCTTTACGCCGGATTGAGGCTGGGGGGTACGAGGGCACGACGTTCGCGTGGCCGGCGGCGATCTTTTTACCGTCATCCCGGCGCAAGCTCACCGGTCTCCGGTAAACCCTCACCCGTCGTCCTGGTCCCCCCTACATGGTCGCACTCGGTTTTCACCAAAATTAATCCGTCGCCCTGGCGAAAGGCAGGGCCGAAGCCTGAGGCTGGTCGACGGCGACAATGGCGAAAAATGACGACATATGCGCCTATTCCTCGCTCATCGGTTACCGTGAACGGGGAATAGGCGTGGAACCTGAGGCCTGTCCTCACGTAAGTGGGGGTCGCCAGGACGACGGGTGAAGGTTTACCGGAGACCGGTGGGCCTGCGCCGGGATGACGAAAACTGGGGGGATTGAACCAGGCGATCAGGTGATGGCCAGGGCAATTCATATGCGGCTGGCCCCGGCCTAACCGTGCGATAGTTCTCTAATCCTGGAGGGTGCCCGATGACTGATCCCACCGAAGTGTCGATTGCCGATCTTTCTGGCTTGATGGAGAGTGGCGCGCTCCGTTGCACCGATCTGGTCGCCGCGTATCGGGCAAAGATCGAGGCCGAGGATGGGGATTTCAACGCCGTCGCCTTCCTCAATCCGGACGCTGAAGACATTGCCGCAACTCTTGACCGGGAACGTGCAGAGGGCCGGGTACGCGGGCCGTTGCATGGCGTCCCGATCCTGGTGAAGGACAATATAGCGTCCGGCGACAAGATGATGACCTCAGCCGGGTCTTTGGCGTTGGATGGTATTGGCGCCCCGGCGGACAGCCATGTGGTCTCGCGTTTGCGGGCCGCCGGCGCGGTGCTGCTGGGCAAGACCAATCTGAGTGAATGGGCGAACTTCCGCTCGACCAGATCCTCCAGCGGCTGGTCGAGCCGGGGCGGGCAGGTGCGCAACGCCTATGCCACGGACCGCACCCCCGGCGGTTCCAGCTCAGGCTCGGGGGTCGCAGCGGCGCGGGGGTTTTGCGCCGCCGCGATCGGCACTGAGACCGATGGTTCGGTGGTCAGCCCGTCGACGGTGAACTCGATTGTCGGGATCAAGCCGACGGTCGGAATGATCGGGCGCACCGGGATCATCCCGATCTCGCATAGTCAGGACCCCGCCGGCCCGATGGCCCGAACCGTCGCCGATGCAGCGGTGGTATTGAGCGCCATTGCCGGCCCCGATGCCGCCGACCCGGTGACGGCGCAAGCCCAGGGCGGCGATTTCACCCGGTTTCTCGATGTCACCGCGTTACGCGGCAAGCGGATTGGGGTGGTGCGTAACTACGCCGGCTTTCATGAGGCCGTGGACGTGGTCTTTGCTGAAGCGCTCGATGCGTTGGTCGAGGCCGGGGCAACCCTCGTCGATGATCTGTCACTGGCGCTGCGGGAGGAGATCCGGCCGCACGAGCTGATCGTCATGATGACTGAGTTCAAGGTCGGTCTGAACGCCTATCTCGCCGGTCTGGGGCCGGAAACACCGGTTCGCACGCTGGCCGATGTGATCGCCTTCAACGAGGCCCATGCCGGTCGCACGATGCCGTATTTCGGCCAGGAAATCCTTCTCATGGCCGAGGAAACCGGCGGTTTGGAGGACCAAGTGTATCAAACCGCGCTGGCAGTCAGTCGCCGCCTGACGCGGGAGAACGGCATCGACAAGGCGTTGCGGGATCATCAACTTGACGCCCTGGTGGCCCCCACCGCTTCGGCGCCTTGGGCCATCGATTTGATCAATGGTGACAATCGCGGCGGCGGCGGGTCGTCCAGCCTAGCGGCGGTTTCCGGCTATGCCAGCATCACTGTGCCGATGGGTTATGTCTCGGGCCTGCCGGTCGGGTTGTCGTTTATTGGCGGCGCGTGGAGCGATGGGCCGTTGATCAGCTTGGCCCACGCGTTTGAACAGACCCGGCAAGCGCGTGTGCCGCCGGGACCGGCCCAACGTTTTCTTCCCTAATCAAGGCATTCGGCTTCCCTAATCAACGCGTTCGGCTGATCAGGTCGTTCAATCTGATCACGCTGTCCGGTCGGCAAGCAACACGGCCCGGTCGACGGTGATCCACAGCGCTCGCGCCACCGCCAATGTCTCGCCATGGGCATCTCGTAAGACGCCATCGGCGGTGATTTTGCGGCCCTCGCGGGAGATCAGCTTGGTCACAACGACGCACGGTTCACCCGGCGCTGGGCGGCGGTCAATGCGGGCGGTCAAACGGCCCAGCAACATCGATCCGTTCGAGCCGGCGCCGTGCCCATCGGGCTTCAGGGCGGTATACCCGGTCGGACAGTCCAGCGCCGACCAGACGAACTCCGACGCCACCAACCCGTCCTCGCCAGCGAGACCCAGGTCGGGGGTCCAAGCGGCGGCGAGTGGCCCGGTCCAACCGGTGTCGTTGGCATCCAAGGGGCCGGCGAAGACCCTGAGGCCATCGCCGTGGCTTCTGCCTGGTCCACAAACGAAACAATGCGGCAGAACATGCTGCTCCGGTCCGATGCTTCGCGCCGTTGCCGCTTGCGCCTCGGCGAGCGAGGCTTGCGGCAGCGCCTCGATATCCGCCTCGATATCGAGCAAGAATGGCCTCGCCGCGGCGATGACGGTCATGCCGTCCATCATCGTCGCCTCGCCGTCGCTGGCTTTGATAAGGCTCAACGGCCGGCCGAGCGGGGTCGGTGCGCGCAGGGTCACCTCGGCGCCGGGCTGAAAACCCGCCTGTCGGGCGATCAGACCGCAGACATAGCCGCCATTGCCGGAGTGCGGCGGTCCGCGAAACCGGTGATCAACCTCAATGCTGCTACCGTCCATCTGGCGCTCCCGTAGAATACCAGCCATGCTTATTGCAGACGGGGGACTGCTAAACCATCCCAACATCTAGGGAGTAGACCGATGATCGACCGGATCGACCATGTCGTCCTCAATTGCCGGGATGTGGAGGCCACGGCGGCTTGGTATGAACGGGTGATGGGCTTTGAGCGCGAAGAGTTCTTCGGGCCGATCCACCGAATCGCGCTGAAATTCGGCCGCTCCAAGATCAATCTTCGGCCGGTCGGGGCGGAAAATTGGATCACCGGCGCGGCGGAAACCCCTGGATCGCTCGATCTATGCTTTATCACCGAGAGCGGCATCGGCGGCGCCATTGAGCGTCTGAAGAGCGAAGGCGTCGAGATCATCCGCGGCCCGACCGCCCAGACCGGCGCGATGGGGCCGATGACATCGGTGTATTTTCGCGACCCGGATGGCAATCTGCTGGAAATTGCATCGTATAACGAGGCCTGAGCACGCCGCCGCGCTCTATCCTTGTATCAGCCCTTGTATCAGCCCTTGTATCAGCCCATCGCAACAGCGATCTAACGCCACTCAAGGCCACCGCCGTCAATATTTCCGTGCGCGCGGCTATTGGTTGCGCCAGGATGATCACAATCCACCAACCTGATCAGGAAGTATCTCGTATGTCCCCAGATGTCGTGAAGGATCTCGCCCCAATCGGTGTGTTGCGCGCCGCCATTAACATGTCCAACTTTCTGTTGGTCACCGGGCGTGCTGAAAATGGTGATCCTGATGGCGTGTCGCCGGATATGGCGCGCGAGTTGGCCAAGCGCCTGGGTGTTGAACTGAAGCTGATGCAGTACAAGACCCCCGGCGAGATCGCCGATGATGCCGGCACCGGAACCTGGGACATCGGCAATATTGGCGCCGAGCCGCAACGCGCCGAAAAGATCGACTTCACCGCCGCCTATGCCGAGATCCAGGCGACTTATATGGTCCCGCCCGGATCGCCGCTGCAGAGCATCGAGGATGTAGACAAAGCCGGTAATCGCATCGCAGTTTCCGCTCGTAGCGCCTACGACCTTTGGCTGGAGCGAAATATCAAGCATGCCGAGCTGGTGCGCACCCAGGGGCTCGACGCGTCGTTCGAGATGTTCGTCAACGAGAAGTTCGACGCGCTGGCCGGACTGCGCCCGAAGCTGAGCACCGATATCGAAAAAATGC
>JAQBUJ010000286.1 GCA_027623845.1 Pseudomonadota bacterium | reverse complement strand
CGGCGACTTCCTCCGGTTGGCCGACGCGGCGCATCGGGATACCCGGCACCGCATTGACGGCGCGGTCCGGCAGACCAGCGGCGGCATGGATTTCGGTATCGATCATTCCCGGGGAAACCGCATTGACCCGAATACCCTCGACCGCCACCTCGCGGGCCAGGCCGAGGGTGAAGGAATCCACCGCGCCTTTCGAGGCGGCGTAGTGCACGAATTCGTTCGGCCCGCCCAACCGCGAGGCGACCGAGCCCAGGTTGACGATCTGACCACCGGCGCCGCCATTCTTCGTCGACATCCGCTTAACCGCCTCGCGACAGGACAGCATCAAGCCGACGACGTTCAAGCCAACCACCTGACGCATGGCCTCGGCCGTCATGTCCTCGACCCGGGTGCCGCGCCCGGTGGTGCCGGCGCTGGTCACCAATCCCTTGACCGGACCAAGTTCCCGCTCGGCGGTCTCGAACAGCCGCAGGATATCGGCCTCCTCGTTCATATCACCCTGAATGGTCACCGCCTTGCAGCCAGCCGCCCGAACCTGCAGCGCCACACGATCAGCCGCCGCCGCGTCGCGCGCGTAATTCACCGCGACGTCCCAGCCTTCCGCCGCCGCGCGAATGGCGGTCGCGGCGCCGATACCACGGCTACCGCCGGTCACAATCAACAACCCCTTACTCACATGCCGCTCCCTGGATTTGATCTGATTTTCAAGCTTACTTGGTTTCCGGCGCTTTTGCCGGCAAGGTAACCCGTGCATTAACAATCAGCATTTCCGCCACCGCCGTCGCTGCCGCATTATGGCGACCCCACAGGGGATTTCGACGGCGGCCAGGACAGCCTAAAGTCTGGGCGAAAAGATGGCAATCCGAAGGCGAAACGCTAAACTGTAACCAACTCTCGCCCCCAGCCGGACAGGTACCATGGCCAGCCATACCTTCTTTTGCGTCGACGCCCATACCTGCGGCAACCCGGTACGCGTCGTCGCCGGTGGCGCGCCAACGCTGCCGGGCGCCAGCGCCATCGAACGGCGGGCGTATTTTCTCGAGAACCTGGACTGGATCCGCACCGGCCTGATGTTCGAGCCGCGCGGCCACGACATGATGTCCGGCTCGATCCTGATGCCGTCGACCCGCGATGATTGCGATGTTGGGATTCTGTTCATCGAAACCTCCGGCTGTTTGCCGATGTGCGGGCATGGGACGATTGGCACGGTCACCGTGGCCATCGAACGCGGGCTGGCGACGCCGGCCCAGCCGGGCCGTCTGGTCCTTGACGCCCCGGCCGGCAGGATCGTCGCCGAATACCAGATGGAGGGCGAACACGTCGACAGCGTGCGCCTGACCAACGTCCCGTCATTCCTGCATTCCAGCGATCTTGAGATCACCTCGCCGCATCTTGGAAAGCTGACCGTCGACGTCGCCTATGGCGGTAATTTCTACGCCATTGTCGAGCCGCAGGAGGGCTTTACCGACATGGCCGACTACAAGGCCTCCGAACTGGTCGACATGGCGCGCGAACTGCGCCGGGCGATGAACGAGACCTATCGCTTCGTCCATCCCGAAGAGCCGGCGATCCAGGGGCTTTCCCATATCATGTGGACCGGACGCCCGACCCGGGACGGGGCCGACGCCCGCAACGCGGTGTATTACGGAGACAAGGCGATCGACCGGTCGCCCTGTGGAACCGGCACCTCGGCGCGGATGGCGCAGCTTGCCGCGCGCGGCCGGTTGCGGGTTGGCGACAGCTTCGTCCATGAGAGCATCATCGCCAGTCTGTTCACCGGTCGGATCGAAGCAGAGACCACCGTTGGCGACACCCCGGCGATTGTCCCCTCGGTCCAGGGTTGGGCCCGGGTCACCGGCCTCAACACCATCTTCATCGATGATCGCGATCCCTACGCGCACGGCTTTGTCGTGGTTTAGGGTTTGTCGCGCTTTAGGGTTGGACCGTGATCAAGCGAAGATCCATCCGATCAAACCAGGCGCTGAAAAACCAGTATCGCAGCGCCGGCCATCGAGACCGCCGAAAGGATGAGCAACGCCGCCAGCCGGGTCGGATGCAACACCCAACCGAGCCCCCGCAGGATCTCACCGAGCCAGGACCCCTCAAGCGGGGGGTTGAAGAACACGAAGGCGCAAAACAGGGCCGGCACACCGCCGAGAATGAACCCGATGCCGTAGGAATCGGTCACCGCCAAAAGGCCGCCATAGACCGCCGGATAGATCATCATCGCCACCGAGGTGAAAGCCAGCACGCCCCCGGTGATGCCGCCGACCTGCCCTTCCGGCGCCAGTCGCGCGGTCTCAGCCAGCAACACGCCATGCCAGCTTAACGAGGAAATATTAAAGACGATCGCCACCGCGATCAGCCCGTTCAGACTCCACCCGACATCATAAAACCCGGTCAGCACCGCCGACACGGCGGCGAGAATGCAAAGCATGCCAAGCACCACCCGCGGCGAGACAATCGTGCTGCCGAGCCATCCCCACAGAATGCGGGCGCCGACCGCGGTGAA
The DNA here is from genome assembly GCA_027623845.1 of Pseudomonadota bacterium. Lineage (GTDB taxonomy): Bacteria > Pseudomonadota > Alphaproteobacteria > Thalassobaculales > Thalassobaculaceae > JADHLJ01. The sequence continues at coordinate 2,678 of JAQBUJ010000286.1, read as the reverse complement.
ACTGGCGATCGCAAAAGCGGTTCCAGCCTCGACCTCGGTGTAGTCCAGCCTGTCGATCAAAAACAGAATGAAGAATCCCGACCATATTGATTGCAGGCCTCCCAAGGTGAAGGCGAGCAGCACCAGGTCTCGCAGTTTCGCGTCGGAAACCACGATGCGCATGGTCTGCACCGCCCCGGAGAACGAGAACTTGGTGTCGGGCTTGCGATCGGAGTCAAAATGCGCCCGCAGCGGCTGCAGCATCACCGCGATCGAGTAGACCAGCAGGCCGCAGACGAAAGCCGTGCCGAAAGCATCGAGGTGGACTGAACCTCCCAGGGTGGCGCTGTAAATTCCCAAACCAAGCAACGCCGGAATCAGCAACCCGCCGATCAGCGCGCCGACCGGGACACCGGTCTGCTTGACCGAAAAGATCAGCGGCGCCAGTCGCAGCGGGCAAAACCGAGCCAAAATATGCGAGCTGGCGGGCGTGGAAACCGACGCCGCGCCCAGCAGGATCGCCGCTAATGGATAGAGCCAGAGCACCCCGGTCGAGATCACAAACAAGCTGCCTCCCATGAGAAGCAGGCAATACTGGCTGATCCGCAACGGCCCCAACCGAACGATCAGGGCGCCACATCCCATCGCCGCAGCGATCGCCGCGATGTTCTGGATGAACAGGTACATGCCCAGCCAGGCCCGGGAAATGCCGAACTCCTCAGCCAACCGGTCGGCCAGAAACGGCATAACGATCTGACAAACATAGGAGAAGGCCTGCTGCAACAGCATTGACGACGTGGCGAAAGTCAGCACCACCCGCCAATCCATGCGCTCCATGTTCACGGCAGCGCTACCTGGTCACGAACCTGGATATTCACCTCGACCAGCATGCCCGGCGCGGTTATCGGCGGCGGGTCGAGCAAGGTGATTTTAACTGGTATTTTCTGGGTCGATTTAAGCGATTTGGCGGTCGCGTCATTACCGGCCAGTTTCAAGTCGGCCACGGTCACCCCGCCAATCGCCGCGACCTCGCCTTTGAAGGTATTATAGGGATAGGCATCCAGATCGACCTTCACCGCCTGACCAACCCGCACCAGACGAATCTCGTCCTCGCCGATATTCGCTTCGATCCAAATATTCTTGGGATCATGCATAAGCAGCAATTCGTCGGCATCTTCGACATATTCACCCTTGTTCTTGAATATGCGATCGATCACACCGTCGATCGGGCTGCGAATGAAGCGTTCGGCCAAGTCTACCTCTTGCTCCTTGATCTGCGCGTTCAGCCGAATCGAATCGATGCCGGAGATCTTGATTTCTTCATCCAGCACCGCGATATCCGCCCGCCCGGCCTCAATCTCCGCGACCTCACGCCCGGCGACCTTGACCTTAGCGCTGGCGACATTGAGCTTACCGGAAAGCTCCAGCACCCGATCCTGGCTATCCTCCAAAACCTGTTGCGATGTCAGGTTTTTGCTGACCAGGAATACCGTGCGCTTCAATTTTTTCGTGGCCAGCGTATGGCGGTCGATCAGCGCCTGACGCTCAACTTCCAGCGCCCGAACCAATTCCCGCTTGGTCGCGACCTTGGCGTCGAGATCCGCCTCCAGCGCATGTTTCTGCGCCGACAGTTTGGCATGCCGGGCGGTGGCGCCCAACAGATCGGCCTTCAACGCCGCGATCCTTTGGCGAACCGCGCCCGCCTTCATGCTGACCAGCAGATCGCCGGCGCTCACCCGATCTCCCTCGGCAACCTCGATTGCCTCGATGGTCCCGTTCACCCGGCTGGAAATGCGGGTCAGGTCGGTGCGGATCCGCGCATCGAACTCATAGACATGCGTATACCAATAGAAGAATTCGTAGGACGAGAAACCCAGCATCCCGACCACGGTGAGTAAGGCCGCCCACTTCAACGCTCCACGTTTTTTTGGTGCTAACGCCATGATTCCCGGATGATGTTGGTGTTCAGGCCGCGTCGGCCAACGGTCCCAACACAATCCAATTCGCCTGCCCCGTCAAACGATGTACGCATCCCGGCGCTGAAAACCTTGATCGTGATGTGTTTCACCTCAGGTGTTAGCGATGTTTTTTTTCGGTTGGCGGTCGAAATCTAACACTGGGCACCGACGACAAGACTAAAGCGCATAGTCAAGACCATCATCAATGGCCAAAGAACTGATCGAGATCCCCACACCTATGGAGGACAACGGGCATGCGGTACAGGTTTAAGGAAGGTAATACGACCACCCGGCGCGTCACCGTGTACCAACCACGCACATCGGCTTCTACAACGAACGACGCCCACATTGATCGCTTGACGGTAAAAAACCCGACCAAGCTTACTTTACCAGCTGACACCCGTATCGGTGGCGAGATAGCCGAGGGGGAAATCCACCTAAAAAGCCACAAAACCTGTTCAAACAAACCCAACCACCCCTACTCTGAAAGCCTTGGCGACGTTAATAAAAAGCGCTCATCAGAAATTTATCCGTGAGATAGTCAATCATGAACTGGTTTACGTGGCGGTGGTTCCCATCATCCGCGCCGAAAGTGCTAAACGGCAAATGCGCTGAGTACCACTTCACGACCTCGAAACTCGGCCAATAGCGGAAAGGATGAGATTGCTCGTTTAATCCCGCATTTCCCAGGTGAACCGTTCATTTGACGCCAGCACTGCGCGATTATGGTATACATATCAG
>JAQBUJ010000285.1 GCA_027623845.1 Pseudomonadota bacterium | reverse complement strand
GTACGCTGGATATCGTTAAGAAGCGCGGACATTTGCGTTGCCAAATCGGCACGCCTTCGCCGGGCTTTTACAACCTGAAGTCAGACGGAACCTGGGTCGGCAGTGATGTGTCGATATGTCGTGCGGTCGCTGCGGCGATCTTCGGCGACCCGAACAAGGTCGAATTTCAATCGGTGACCTCGACGGTACGTTTCACCGCCCTGGCCAACGGCGAGTCGGACCTGCTGTCCCGGACCGCCACGTGGACTTTGTTCCGTGACACGCAGCTTGGCCTGTCGTTCACCACCGTCAACTTCTATGATGGACAAGGCTTCATGGTGCCGAAAGATTCCGGCATCAAGAGCACGTTGGAGCTTAAGGGCGCCACGGTTTGCGTGCTGACCGGCACGACGACCGAGTTGAACTTGACCGATTACAGTCGCATTCACGATCTCGACATCCAACCGGTGGTGTTCCAGGACAGCAACGTCCGGAACGAGACCTACCTCAAGGGTGGTTGTGACGCGATTACCAACGATAAGTCCGGTCTAGCCTCGAACAAGGCTGGTTTCCCGGATCCGGGCGCCCATACGATTCTGCCCGAAACGATCTCCAAAGAACCGCTTGGCCCGGCTGTCCGCAAGGGCGACGACCAATGGTTTGACATCGTCCGCTGGACGGTGTTTGCGCTGATCGCGGCTGAGGAAGCTGGTATCACCCAGGCCAATGTCGACGAGATGGCCAAGACCCCGCCGAGCCCGGAAGTGGCCCGGATGTTGGGTGTCGAGGCCGCGTTGCACAAGGGGCTGGGGCTCGATAAGAGCTGGGCTCATTGGATCATCAAGTCCGTTGGCAACTACGGCGAGATCTATGGCAGGTACATGGGCAGCAAGTCGCCCGACGGTATCGGCATCGGTCGTGACGGTTCGCAGAACGATCTGTGGACGCGTGGCGGTCTGATGTACTCACCGCCGTTCCGCTAGGATGTGATTGGCCCGGTCGGGAAACCGGTCGGGCCTGTTCTTTTCTGGCTTGTTTGGTATTGAATTTATTTCCATATCTCCCAAACATTTCACCAGTCTTCGGACCGTGATGGTGAAGGAGGAACTATGGCCGTAGTGGAAAGACCTCGTTCCGACTCCGACCTTAGCTCGATCATTAACGACGAACGCTACCGCTCGATATTTTATCAGATTTTGGTGTTTGGTATCATCTTCGCCGTAGCCGCTTTTCTGGTCAATAACACGCTGACCAATATGGCGTCGCAAGGCAAAGCGGCGGGTTTCGACTTTCTGCTGGGCACCGCCGGGTTCTCGATAGCTTGGACGCCGCTTGATTACAAACCCAACGATTCTTACCTGTTTGTCTATTGGGTCGGGATCGTCAACACGTTGATTATCTCTGGCATTTCAATCGTTTTGACGACGATACTTGGTTTCATCATTGGCATTTTGCGACTTTCAAAGAACTGGCTGATCACCCAGATCGCGGCTTGGTACGTCGAGGTTCTGCGGAACACGCCGCTGCTGCTGCAGATCATCTTCTGGTACCTCGGCGCCTTTGCGAATCTGCCGCGCCCCAAGCAATCCGTTGAATTGTTCGGGGCTGATTGGTTGGTGCTCAACAATCGCGGTCTGTATTTTCCGAACGCGGAGTTCGGCGAGCTGTTTTGGATGACTGCCGTGGGCATGGTCGTCGGCGTCGTGGCGGCGATCTGGTACAACCAACGGGCGACCAAGCGGCAGCTGGAGACCGGGGTATATGTACCGACATGGTGGAAGATCCTGGCGATTGTCATCGGATTGCCGCTGGCCATCTTCCTGGTGACCGGCATGCCGTTATCGTGGGAACTTCCGGTTCTCAAGGGCTTTAACTATCAAGGCGGCACCTTCATTCTGCCGGCCATGTGCTCGGTCTTGGTGGCGCTGATTATCTATCATTCGTCCTATGTCGCCGAGATGGTGCGGGCCGGCATCATGTCGGTCAGTCACGGCCAGACCGAGGCTGCGTATTCGCTAGGACTGCGGCCGAGTTGGACGATGCGGCTGGTGATTATCCCACAAGCGATGCGGGCGATTATTCCACCGATGATCAGCTTGTGGATGAACGTCGTTAAGAATTCATCTCTAGCGATCGCCATCGGCTTTCCGGACCTTGTCGCGGTGTTCATGCAAACCTCGTTGAATCAATCCGGCCACGCAATCGAGATCGTGGCGATGGTGATGTTGTTCTACATGACCGTCAGCCTGACGATTTCCGCTTGCCTGAACGTCTACAATAAAAAAATCCAGTTGACGGAGCGGTGAGATCATGACCGATGCACCGACGACTTCCGACGGCTTGCTCGTCTTCAAACCGAAGCCGAGCCTGCCGCCGCCGCCCGCCACCACCGGGGTGATCGGATGGATGCGTTTCAATCTGTTCGATGGGATTTACAGCAGCGTCACCACGGTCATCGGCGTTCTGCTCATCGGCTATATCGCGATGGGCTTTTACGAATGGGCGTTCGTTCGCGCGGTTTGGGAAGCCTCCAGCCGCAACGAGTGCCGCCTTTCACCGACGGAGTTCGGAACCTGCTGGGCCGGGGTGGACTTTTGGTTCACTCGGTTCATCTATGGCCGTTACCCGGATGCCGAGGTCTGGCGCATTGATCTGGCGGCTTTGATTTTCATCCTTTGGATGGCGCCGCTTTGGTTGCCGCGGGTTACCGCCAAGGTGGTCGTCGGGCTCAGCGCCGTGATGGTGTTTCCGTTTTTAGCCGGCTATCTGTTCCTGGGCGGCGAGCGCAACTGGTTCATGGAGATCATGGTCGCCCTGTCGCTGACCTGGTTCCTCGGGACGATGCTCCATGTGGCGGTCTGCCTGTTACTTAACCAAGGTCTCGGACGCTTGACCGTTCGGCTTTCAGGCTTCTCCTCCAGGGACGACAGGTTCCATAAATACCCGGTAATCGTTTTGGCGTTGATCGCGTATTTCGCTGTCTATTTCCTAATCGCCGACTGGCAAATGGTGGAAGTCGTGCCCAATCAATGGGGCGGTCTCTTCTTGACCTTGGTCATCTCCGGCATTGGCATCGCCTCTGCCTTGCCCACCGGTATCGTGCTGGCTTTAGGCCGGCGTTCGCAGATGCCGGTCGTGCGGGTGTTGTGCGTCGCCTTTATCGAGCTGTTCCGGTCGGTGCCGCTGATTACCATCCTGTTTATGGCGACCACCATGTTCCCGCTGTTCCTGCCCAAGGGCCTGGTTTTCAACAATCTGGCCAGTGTCATCGTAGCGGTTTGTTTGTTCTCAGCCGCCTATATGGCCGAGACGGTGCGTGGCGGGTTGCAGGCGATTTCCAAGGGGCAGTACGAGGCCGCCGAGGCCATGGGGCTCAGTTACTGGCAGTCGATGGGATTGATCGTCATGCCGCAGGCTTTGAAACTGATGATTCCGAACATCGTCGGCAGCTTCATCGGACTGTTCAAGGACACCACCCTGGTCAGCATCATCGGCTTGTATGATCTGCTTGGGATGATCAACGCGATCAGCCAGGACCCGCAATGGATCGGCTTGCATCACGAGCCGTTGTTCACTGCTGCGGTGTTGTACTTCATCGGTTGTTTGGCGATGTCCAAGTACAGCCAGCATCTTGAGAGAAAACTTGGAGCCGGGGACCGGCGCTAACCGACATGGCTTGGCGCCGACTTGACAGAACCCGCCAGGATCTAACGAAGGAGACCGGCTCATGAGCCTGCAAACCAATGGCACGCCAGATTCTATTCGCTCCGCCGTGTCGGATGAAGTGGTGATTGCGCTTAATCAGGTGAACAAGTGGTATGGCGAGTTTCATGCCCTGAAAGACATTGATCTGTCGGTCCACAAAGGCGAGCGCATCGTGATTTGCGGCCCATCCGGGTCGGGTAAATCAACCTTGATCCGCTGTTTGAACCGCCTGGAGGAACATCAACGCGGCGATATCGTGGTCAATGGGGTGACCCTGGACACCAACCTGAAAAACATCGACGCGATCCGCAGCGATGTCGGCATGGTGTTTCAGTCCTTCAATCTGTTCCCGCATCTGACGGTGTTGGAGAACTGCACGCTGGCGCCAATCTGGGTGAAGAGCAAATCGAAGCGCGAGGCTGAGGAATACGCGATGGAACTCCTGACCCGGGTTAAAATCCCGGAACAGGTGGATAAATATCCGGGGCAGCTCTCCGGTGGACAGCAGCAGCGCGTGGCGATCGCGCGCGCGCTGGTCACGCGCCCGCTCCTGATCCTCGCCGACGAACCGACCGGCGCGCTCGACACGCGCACCAGTCTCGAACTCATGGTGCTCTTTCAGGACCTCAACCGGCAGGGCATGACCGTGGTCGTGGTCACGCACGAATCCGACATCGCGCGCTTCGCCGCGCGCCTGCTGCGCTTTCGCGACGGCCACCTGGTCGAGGATCTGCAGCAGGCGCCGGTGGATGCGGCCAAGTTGCTCGCCGCGGAAGCCCTGCCCGCATGAGCCTCGGGGCGCTCCTGCGCATCGCCCTGCGTGCGCTCGCCATCAACAAATTGCGCAGCGCCCTCACCATGCTGGGCATCATCATCGGGGTCGCTGCCGTGATCGTGATGATTGCCGTCGGCACCGGTGCGCAGGCGCGTGTGGAGGAGCAGATTCGCGCGCTTGGCTCGAACCTGCTGTTGATTATTGCCGGCGCGCGCACCCATAGCGGCGTGCGCCTCGGCATGGGCTCGAATTTCACCTTGTCGGAAGAAGACGCCTTCGCGATCAACCGCGAGATCACGAATGCGCTTGCAGCGCCGGCGGTGCGCGGCGGCGCCCAGGTCATCTGGGGCAACACCAACTGGTCGACGCAGATCTACGGCACGACGCCGGAGTATCTCGAGGTGCGCCAGTGGGTGCTGCAGTCGGGTCGGGGCTTCGAACCCGTCGAGATGAGCGGCGCAGGCAAAGTCTGCATCCTCGGCCAGACGGTGGTGAAGCAACTGTTCGGCAATACCGATCCGGTCGGCCAGTCGATCCGCATCCGGCGCGTGCCGTTCACCGTGATCGGCACGCTCGAAACCAAGGGCCAGAGCATGATGGGTACGGACCAGGACGACATCATCCTGATGCCGCTCAACACCGCGCGCAAACGGGTCATCGGCGCCACCAATCCGGCGAGGCTGCGTTCGGTCAGCACCATCTGGGTGAAAGTCGCCGACGGGGTCGACACCAAGCC
>JAQBUJ010000284.1 GCA_027623845.1 Pseudomonadota bacterium | reverse complement strand
TTGGCGTTGTCGAAGGAATTCCATTTGAAGAAGGAACCGAGGAACACCGATTTGGGCGCAAAAGCCTTGAAAGCTTCCGCCGGTGGTAGCCGGTAGGCGGCAAGATCGGTGTCGGAAAGACCCTCGGCGCCAATCCAGTCCTCGCGGCTGGTTTGGTTGGTGACCCCATGCTTGGCGATCCAGTCGAGGTCGAGTTCGGTCGCCAACCGGTCCGCCTCGGCGCCGCCGAATTCAAGCTGTGGATTTTCACCCCAGACGACCAGAGGAATGCGCATTTGCACCGCCAGGCGGGTTGGGATGGCGAACAGCGCCATGTGCATCGGGATCGCGGTCGCGCCCTTGCGTTCATATGCCGCCGTCATGAAACGACGCTCAACATCCGGGTTGATGGTGAAGTCGATGTGATCGATGCCGAGTTGGCTGACCATACGCTCGACATTGCGCTGGCCGATCTCGGTCCGTCCCGGTGTGCGCCAGGTGACGCCGAGGACCTTCAGCCCGTGTTCCTGGCTGGTGATGACCTGGTACCAGCTATCCTTGCCGCCGCTGACCGGTACGATGCAATCATAGCCCGAGGAGCGGCTTTTGGCTTCGGCGATCACGGCATTGAAGGCGTTGGCCCGGGCGGCCCAGTCGATGTGGTTTTCCTTGTCATCATGGCCGCGGCAACCGGAACACACGCCTTGCTCGTCCAAAAAAATTCCGGGCCGGGCATCGGGCAGAATGCAGCGGACACAATATTTCACGGCACCCAATCCCGGTGATGTTCAAGAAACAGCTTCGAGGAAATGAAGCTGAAAAGATTTTTCGAGAAACTGTTATCGGCCATGCTGCCGTCGATGAAGCTTTCGATAGCCTCGCGCTTGACGATATCAAAGATCGGGCTGTCCGCCATCAACCGCTCGCGGGTATCCGGATCGGAGCGGTCGACCAGACTGTCGATCGGGGCGTTGAAGCCGCGCTTGCGTTTATCAAGACGCACGGAGTCGGCGACCACGCCTTCACCAGAGGCACGCAGCAGGTACTTCGCGTAGCCATCCTTGATCAGATGTTCCGCCGGCACACTGAACATGAATTCCGCGAGATGGCGGTCCAGGTAGGGCGAACGGTTCTCCACCGAGTAACGCATCGAGTTGCGGTCATCCTCGTGCAGTATCACCGGTACCGCCTCATGGGCCAATTCGTTCAACATGCGGTTGCGCAGGAGGCTGTCCGCATAGTGGGTTTCGACAAAAGGCTCATTGAACGGTTCGGTAAGCCATTGCTGAAACAGATCCGCGTTCAGAAAGATATGGCCGCGTTCGTTCGGCGTTTTGGCGAAGACCAGCGGGTCCTGCAGAACCGGGTTTTGCACATAGGCGCCATAGCTGCCGCGCCAATCATCCACCAACGCTGGAAAATCCGACCGATCGCTCATCTCGGCCAACCAAAAGCCGTAATGGTCGTAATAGCCAGTGTATAATTCGTCGGCCGCCGTGCCGGAGATCGCGACCCTGTAACCGGCCTCGGAAATCGCCTGGGAAAGAAACGAATGTAGATAATAGGTCAGCGTCGCGACCGGCATGTCGTGATAGGAGACCAAATCGCTCAGGCGGTCGAAAAATCCCTCGGTGCTGGTATGCACCCGGTGACTTTTACAGCCGAGGAAAGCGACCTGCGCCTCGATATTCTCCAACTCGTCATAGCGCTCGTCGTCATCAATGATCGAGAACGCGTGCAGGTCGTGACCGAAGCGCTTCACGGCCAATCCTGAAAGCGTCGTCGAATCGATCCCACCGGACAGACAGAACGCTACCGGCACGTCGGCGCGCAATCGGATCCGCATGGCGGTTTCCAGCCGCTCCCGAGCGCCTTCGAGAGCCTGCGCTGCCGTCATCTGTCGGGGGCGGTGGATCAGTTTCCAATAGGCGGTCGGCGTGATCGGGCCGGGACCACGCAGGGCGATGTAATGTGCCGGCGGGACTTCCATGACATCGCGAAAATAGGTCTGCGGTTGCTTGTAGAGCGATTTGTAACCATTCACCAAAAAGCGCCGGATCTGGTCGAGGTTGACGTCCGGTTTGGCGCCAGCGAGGGCGGCGATGAACTTCGGCTCGGAGCCGAAATACAAGGTGTCGCCGTGACGCCATAGATAAAGCGGCTTTTCGCCGAACCGGTCTCGGCACAGGATCAGTCGGTCATTGGCGGCATCGATCAGCGCGAAGGCCCACATGCCCTCCATCCGGTCGAGGGCGGCCTCGCCCCATTGTCGCCAGGCGGCCAGCATTACCTCGGTATCGGACTCGGTGCTGAAATCGTGACCAAGGCGAGCCAACTCGTCCCGCAGCTCAATGTAGTTATAGAGTTCGCCGTTGCTGACGATGACTAGGTCACCGCGTTGAAAAGGTTGCATGGCGCGTGGGTCGGTGTCGATGATCGCTAGGCGGGCGAACAATAGGGTGACAGTGTTTCCCGCGACCGTGCCAACATGCATGGCGGTGCCATCCGGGCCGCGTCGCCGCATCAGGTGCCAGGCCCGTTCGATCCTATCTCGGGAAATTTCCCTGGGGCCGATGGCCCCGGCAATGCCGCACATGGGCGTCGTCTCTGCTTAGGTCAGATGGCGAAATCGTCGGTTGCGAAGAGGTCGCCCGGGCCGACGGATTTGTTCAGGGTCTGTCCCAGGACTTCCGCTTCGCGCCCCGGTACGATTCCTTCGCCGGGCCGAATCCACATGATGTCCTTGGGGCCGACGACATCGCCGGCCTGCAAGCCGCGGGTCGCGGCGATCGAGCGGCGTACCGGGGTCTCGCTGTCGCGCTCAACCTGGCGCGGCGTCAAGCCGCCATCGCCCATTAGGACCTCTGCCTCGCGAATTGCCCTCACCAATTCCGCCATCATCGCCGGATCGGCGGAGAGCTGGTGGTCGCGAAAGTCGGAATAATTCCGGTCCAAAGTGAAATGCTTTTCAATGATCCGCGCGCCGGCGGCGATCGACAGCGTCGCCGCCGAAGTGCCGAACGTGTGGTCCGAATAGCCGATCGTGGCGGTTGCGCCAAACCGATCACGCAGCCGGTGTATAGCGCCGATATTGGCGTCTTCCGGCGCCACGGGATAAGCCGACACGCAGTGCAGCAAAGCCATTTCTGACCCACTCGCTCGGCCGGCGCGCGCCTTCTCGACCATCGCCGCGGCAAGGGCGATTTCCGGCTCGTCGGCGAACCCGGTAGAGATGATCATCGGCTTGTCGGTGCCTGCGACGAAATCGATCAGCGGGTAGAAGGTATTATCGCCCGAGGCTATTTTCAGCGCGTCGACGATGTCGTTCAGGAACACCGCGCTCGGCATGTCCAGCGGCGTCGAGATGAATTTTATGCCGGCGGAACGCGCCCGCTCGGCGAGCTTAGCGAACTCGTCCTGGGTTAGCTCGAACCCCTGCATCCGTTCATAGCGCTCAACCTGGGTCGGCGCGACAAAGGTTTCCGTCTTGAAGGTCTGAAACTTAACAGCGTCGGCGCCAGATTCCGCCGCCCGATCGACCATTTCCCGGGCCACCTCGAAGGAGCCTTCGTGGTTGTTACCGATTTCGGCGATCACAATCACCTTCTCGGCGCTGTCCAAATTTCCGATGCGCATGGGTCCTCCGTAGCCGGGCCACCCGCTGTTTCCTTAACAGGTGCGAGTATGGCGATGCTGGTATCATCCCGGCGGATAAAAATCAAAGCGCTGCGAACATTTGACATTTGACGGTGCGACGCCTAAACGCCCCGGCTACGCTCTACTTCCGCCGAAATCAAGGCCGGTGAACGCCCGTGTCGGAAAACGCCATCGCCATCATCGGGGTCGGGTATGTCGGCCTGCCCCTCGCGCTCGCCCTGGCTCGACACCACGGCGATGTCATTGCCTATGACCTGGATGCCGCCCGCACCGAAGGGCTGAGAGCTGGGATAGATCGCAACGAGACCGACGACATTCCGCTCGATGCACCGACGACATTGCACTTCACTTCCGATCGGGCCGACCTGGCTCGAGCCAGCGCCTATATCGTGACCGTACCGACGCCGATCGACGCCGACCGGCGGCCGGATCTGACGCCGGTTCGCAACGCCTGCGGTGACATTGCCAAGGTGATCGCTCGGGGTGACCTGGTGATTCTTGAGTCCACCGTTTATCCCGGCGTGACCGAGGAAGTCTGCGGGCCCTTGATCGAAAAGCTCTCCGGTCTGCGTCAAGGCGTTGACTTCAAACTCGGCTACTCGCCAGAACGAATCAATCCAGGGGATCGCGAGAATACGATTGAGTCGGTGATCAAGATCGTCGCCGGCGAAGACGCAGAAACCTTGGAACGGGTCAGCGCGATCTATGCGCCGGCGATCACCGCCGGCTTGTTTCGCGCCCGCTCGATCCAGGTGGCCGAGGCGGCCAAGGTCGTCGAGAACGTGCAACGCGATCTCAACATCGCGCTGATGAACGAATTGGCGATGATCTTCGACCGCATGGGGATCCGGACCTCAGATGTCATCGATGCCGCCGCGACGAAATGGAATTTCCAACGCTTCACGCCGGGACTGGTCGGCGGCCATTGCATTGGCGTTGACCCTTACTATTTGATCTCACGGGCTGAGGGGCTCGGTTACTACCCGGAGCTTATTCGGGCGGCCAGGCGTTTGAATACCGGGCTCGCGGACCATGTGGCGCAACGCACGATGGATCTGGTGATCGAGTCCGGCCGATCGATCAGCGAGGCCCGAATCGGCGTCCTCGGGCTAACGTTTAAAGAAAATGTCTCCGATTTTCGCAATAGCCAATCACCGACAATCATGCACGAGCTTCGGCGATTCGGCGCGACGGTCCTGGCTCATGACCCCCATGCCAACGCCAATTCACTGCTAGCAGAGACCGAAATCGCGTTGAGCCCCTGGGAGGCATTGACTGAGCTCGACGCCTTGGTCGTGACCGTCCCGCACCGGGAATACACTGACATTCCCCGCGCCGATCTCGTGGGATTGTTGCGACCGAACGGCGTGCTGGTCGATGTGAAATCGGCCTTTGACCCGGATGAATTGCCAAGCACGATTCGGTATTGGAGTTTGTGACGGCCCTATAGAGGGCCACCATGCGACTAGGGAAGTTCGAGCGCCCCGTCCAGCGCAGGGGAATCGGGTGAACAAATTCAGTTGCAAATTACGCTTTGAAGGAAGTCTTCATCCCATGCTG
>JAQBUJ010000283.1 GCA_027623845.1 Pseudomonadota bacterium | reverse complement strand
CCGCCGGCCGGCGCCCATGCGCCGGGGTAACGGGATCGGCGGCAGCACCACGCCGGGATTGGGATGACCATCCGGCCCGATGTCTGATTGTCTGGTGATGTTCGCAAAGAACATGCCGAACCAATGCGGCGGCAGCGGCGTGCCGGCGACATAGGCATCCGGATCCTCGTCCAACATACCGGCGATCCGGCGCGTAACCGATAGACCGATTTCGTCCTCGACCACGCGCTTGGTGCCGACATACGGCGCCAACGCCTCTACCGATTCGATAAAGTCCTGATCACTCGGCATGGATTCTCCAGCGGTGGAATAGGGATATGGAAACGGGAATTTAGGCCGGTTCGGTCGAATTGGCCATCGGCAGCCTGATCAGTCATCAACGGGATCTTGGCAAACCCGTGTCAGACGATAAACCAGGGGCGGCTTGGCCCAGAACTACGGGCTGACCGTCTCTCCATGGGAGTTGAAGTTGATGTCCGCATTGCCCGCCGCAGAGCAACCCAGGGGACCGCTACAGGGTATCCGCGTGATTGACCTCACGACCGTGATGCTCGGCCCGTTCTGTACGCAAATCCTGGGTGAGATGGGCGCTGACGTGATCAAGATCGAAGCGCCGGGCGGTGACGTGAACCGATGGACCGGCGCCGCGCGCTCGCCTGGGATGTCGAGCGGTCAGCTGCTCAAGGGCCGCAACAAGCGGCATATCGTGCTGGATCTGAAACGCCCCGAGGCGCGCGAACCGTTCGAGCGGCTGGTCCGATCCGCCGATGTTTTCGTCCACAATATCCGCCCGAAAGCGGCGGCCCGTCTGGCGATCGACTACGAGACGATCCGCGCGCTGAAACCCGACATCATCCACGCCGTGGCGACCGGGTTTGGCGAGGACGGTCCGTTTGTCGACAAGCCGGCCTATGACGACCTGATCCAGGGGGCGTCTGGCATCGCCTCGCTGTTCGGTCAGGTGACCGGGACGCCGCGCTATGCGCCGACCGTGATGGCCGACAAGACCACCGGGCTGTTCCTGTCCAACTACATTTCCATGGCGTTGTTTCATCGTGAGCGTACCGGCGAGGGGCAAAAGTTGCATGTGCCGATGTACGAGTCCTTCGCCGCCTTCATGATCTCCGAGCATATGCAGGGCCAGGCCTTCGTGCCGCCAACCGGCCCGGCCGGCTATTCCAGGCTGACGACGCCGCACCGCCGGCCTTACGAATCCGCCGACGGCTATGTCTGTGTGGTTCCCTATACCCAGCGGCATTGGCGGAGTTTCTTCGATCTGGCCGGTCGGCCCGAGCTTTTCGATGACCCGCGCTTCAGCACCCAGACCGAGCGCACCAAGAATATCGACGCGCTCTATGGGATCGTCGCCGAGGTGGTCGAAACCCGCACCACCGCCGAGTGGATCGAGGCCTTGACCAAGGCCGATGTGCCGGTCGGCCCGATGAACACGCCGGAGGATCTTTTCGACTGCCCGCATCTGCAAGCCGTGGAGATGTTTCCAGAGGTCGACCATCCGACCGAGGGTCGGATCCGCCATATCAAGGTCCCGGTCAGCTTCTCGAAAACCCCAGGCGGACTCTATCGTCATGCCGAGAAATTAGGCCAGAGCACCGATCAGGTTCTGGCTGAGATTGGGTTCTCCGATACCGAGATTTCGGCATTGCATGACGCCGGCGTGGCCGGCACTCTGGCCCCGGAATGAAGAACCAGGAATGAAGGACCCGGATTGAAGAGTTGAGGACTGACCGATGCAGATCTATCGCAACATCACCGAGACCGCCCTGCGCGACATCTCCAAGGTAGCGCCGACCTTGGAGGCGGCGGGGTATAATGGTCTGCTGACGACAGAGCTGAAGCATGACCCGTTTCTCCCGCTCGCCGTCGCCGCGACCTGCACCGAGAACGTCGCCCTGGCGACCGGCATCGCGGTGTCTTTTTTGCGCAGCCCGATGGCCGTGGCCAATCTCGGATGGGATCTGCAGGAAGCGTCCGGTGGTCGTTTCACCCTTGGTCTGGGCACCCAGATCCGGGCCCATAACGAGAAACGCTTCAGCGCCCCCTGGTCGCCGCCTGGCCCAAGAATGCGTGAATATATTCAATCTCTTAAGGCGATCTGGCGGTGTTGGAAACATGGCGAGAAACTGGCCTTCGAAGGCGCGCATTATCGCTTTAGTCTGATGACGCCGGAATTCACCCCGGAGGCCTCGGACCTGCCGCTGCCGCCGGTGACCCTGGCGGCGGTCGGGCCGGTGATGATCCAGGTCGCGGCCGAGGTCGCCGACGGGGTCCGTTTGCACGGCTTCTGCACGGCTAAATATATCGAGGAAACCATCATGCCGCGGATCGAGCGCGGGCTGGAGATATCCGGGCGAAGCCGGAAGAATTTCGAGATCTCCGGCGGCGGTTTCGTTGCCTCCGGCGCTGATGACGAGGCGGTCGACACGGCGGTCGAGACGATGCGCTACCGGGTTGGTTTTTATGGCTCAACCCCAGCTTATTGGCCGGTTTTCGAGACCCATGGCTATGGCGATCTGGGCCGTAAACTCAACGCGATGACCAAGGCCGGTGAGTGGGACAAGCTGGCTGGCGAGATCCCCGATGATCTGCTGCATCTGTTCTGTGTGATCGGCCGGCATGACGAAATCGCAAGCGCCATCGAGGCGCGGTTCGCCGGTGTGTCCGATGTGATCTCCACCGGTCTGAACGAGGATTTCCCCCCCGGTCTGATCCAGGACCTGAACAGAATAAAAGGCGGTTTCGAAGCGTTCGATACCGACCAGCCACCACGTGTATAATGCCCGACAACAGAGGGGCGTTGCCGGACAAACAGGAGATATAGTGCATGAAATTTAGCTTCACCGAGGAGCAGGATGAGTTCCGTTCGGTCCTCCGGCGCTTCCTGGAGGACCGTTCACCGACCACCGAGGTGCGTCGCCTGATGGCCACCAACACCGGTTGGGAGCGGGAGCGTTGGTCACAAATCAACGCCGAGCTCGGCCTGACCGCGGTGGCGATTCCCGAAGCCTATGGCGGTCACGGTTTCGGCGTCTCGGAGCACTGTATCGTGCTTGAGGAGATGGGCCGGGCCTTGCTGTGTGCGCCGTATTTTTCCTCCACGGTTTTGGCCGCCTCGGCGATCCTCAATGCCGGGACCGAGGCGCAGAAGCAGGCGCTGTTGCCGGCGATCGCCTCGGGGGAGACCGTCGCCACCCTCGCCTTCACCGAGGAAAACGGCCGCTGGGATAACGCCGGCGTCACGATGCAGGCGCGCGCCGATGGCCCCGGCTACAAACTCGATGGCGTCAAAAGTTTCGTGCTTGATGGCCACAGCGCTGATCTGATCGTCGTGCTGGCCCGCAAACCGGGAAGCGCCGGCGACCAAGGACTTTGCCTGTTCACCGTCGCGGCGGATGCGGCGGGGTTGGAACGCAGCTTGCTGACCAGTGTCGATGAGACCCGCAAATTGGCGCGGCTCAACTTTAACGGCGTCGCGGCGGCATTGCTTGGTGATGAGGGCGGCGCGGCGGAACCAATGGGCAAGACCTTGGTGCAGGCGGCGATCTGTCTGGCCAGTGAGATGGTCGGCGGCGCCGATCGGCTGCGCGAGGATGCGCTGGCCTATGTCCAGATGCGGATGCAGTTCGGCCGCTCGATCGCCTCGTTCCAGGTGACCAAGCATAAGGCCGCCGACATGCTGACCGATGTCGAGCTGGCGAAATCCGCCGCCTACTATGCCGCCGCCGCGTTCGACGAGGGCGACGCGGATATTGCCTCGGTCGCCTCGCTGGCCAAGGCCGCCGCGTCGGAGGCTTATATGCAGACCGCCATTCACGCCATCCAGATGCATGGCGGCATCGGCTTCACCTGGGATAACGATACGCATCTCTGGTTCAAGCGGGCCAAAAGCTCGGAGGTGTTTCTCGGCGATCCGAACCACCACCGCGAGCTGATGATGCAAAGCTGGAAAGATTGAGGGGGACGGAGCGATGACCGACCATACCGAAGACTCCGTCCGCGCCGAGGCGCGCGCCTGGCTGGAAGCAAACTGGGATGTTAATCTCGGCCTGGTTGAATGGCGCAACAAGCTGGCTGATTCCGGCTGGGGCATGCCGAACTGGCCAAGCGCGTGGTACGGCAAGGATCTGTCGGTCGGCCTAGTGCCGGTCGTTGAGGAGGAATTCCGCCGCATCGGCGCCCTGCCGATCCCGAAATCCGGCATTCGCATGCTTGCTGCGGCGACGATCCTCAATCACGGCTCCGACATGCATAAGGAGAAATACCTGCGCCCGATCCTCACCGGCGAGGATGTCTGGTGCCAGCTATTCAGCGAACCCGGCAGCGGCTCGGATCTCGCCGGCGCCACCACCAAAGCGGTGATGGTCGGCAACAAATGGGTGGTGAACGGTCAGAAGGTCTGGACCACCAGCGCCCATAAGGCGCGGTGGGGTCTGCTGTTGGCCCGCACCGACATGAACGTGCCAAAGCATCAGGGCCTGTCCTATTTCATCATCGACATGCATCAGCCGGGCGTCGAAGCGGTGCCGTTGAAGCAGATGAACGGGCACGCCTCGTTCAATCAGGTGTTCCTGACCGACGCCGAGGTGATGCCGGACTTTCAGGTCGCCGAGCTTGGCGATGGCTGGAAGGTGGCGACGACCACCCTGATGCATGAGCGCCGGGGCGCTGATTCGCTGCGCTCCTGGGGTCAGGTGCCGGATCTCGACGGGTCGATCTACGACGAGGAACGGGCCGAGGTCGAAACCACCTTGGCGCCCTATAAATGGTATCCGCAGCGCGCCGGTCGGGTCGACCTGATCATCCAGCGGGCCAAACAGACCGGAGCGATCGACGATCCGGCCATGCGCCAAGAGATCGCCAAGCTGATGGTCCTGCACAAATCCGCCGAATGGACCGCAAGACGGGCCCGCTCGGCCCAGGAGCAAGGCAAGCCGCAGGGCCCGGAAGGCTCGCTCGGCAAGCTGGCCTCCAGCAATGTTGCGCGGGCGGCGGCGCGGGTGCACACGATGATCTCCGGCGCCGACGCCATGCTCTCCGGCGCGGACGGGGTGATGGATGGCACCATCGCCGAGATCCTGATCTCCTTCCCGGCCTCCTCGATCGCCGGCGGCACCGATGAGATCCAACGGAACATCATCTCCGAACGGGTCTTGAATATGCCAAAGGAAACCCGCTTCGACGCCGACAAACCGTT
>JAQBUJ010000282.1 GCA_027623845.1 Pseudomonadota bacterium | reverse complement strand
CAAACTCGGGTCGGTAAGCCTGTTCTATATGGCCGGCGCGCCGATCCCGCCGGCCACCGCCGAGGCGTTCCTGGCCCAGGGGGTGAAACCGCAGAATATCTATGGAATGAGCGAGAATTCCTCGCACCAATACACCCTTCCCGATGACGATGCCGAGACGGTCTGCTCGACCTGCGGCAGCGGCGGCAAGGCCTATGGCATTAGGATCTACGACCAGGAGAACCTCAACCTCGAAGTGCCGGCCGGCACCATTGGGCAAATCGGCGGCATGGGCGGGTGTCTGATGCTTGGCTATTTCGACAATCAGAGCGCGACGGAGGATTCCTTCAATGCCGTCGGCGACTTCCTGTCCGGCGATCTGGGAATGTTGGACGCGCGCGGCAACCTGCATGTCGCCGGGCGCTTGAAGGATATGATCATTCGCGGCGGGCATAATATCTATCCGGCGAAGATCGAGGATCTGGCGATCAAGCATCCCGGCATCGCCAAGGCCGCTGCGTTTCCGGTGCCGGATCAGCGGTTGGGTGAGCGGGTCTGCCTGACGGTGCTGCCATCGGGTGATGCCGCGTCGCCGCCGGTGGCGGAACTGCTGCAGCATCTGTTTGATCTTGGGCTGTCGAAATATGATATGCCGGAATACTTCCTTGCCATGACCGAGTTTCCGCTCACCGCCAGCGGTAAGATCCTCAAGCGGGAACTGGCAGAATGGGCAAAATCCGGGCGAATTACACCGGAGCCGGTCCGTTTCGAGGCGCCGGATTAAGCCATAGCGCCGCCGCGAATCAGGTCGGCGATGCGCCAAAGCCCGGGCGGCTTGGGGATCAAATGTCTTGCTTCTGCATGGGTGAGGGGGTATCAATCCATTCATGCTGCAATGCAGCAAAATTATCGAGGGTCGCGAGGATCGCATCCAGAAGTTCTAAAGCGAGCCGCTCCGCGTCATCACATCACCCCGCCTTTTTTTAAAGATCTAACCCGAGCCGCCATTGCGGCCGAATTTCTTGGAGCTGCGCTGAATGGATTTTATTTCCCTATCCCGGTTGAAGTTGGAATGGTTCGGCAACATCCGCGGCGATATTCTCGCCGGACTGGTCGTGGCCTTGGCGTTGATTCCCGAGGCGATTGCGTTCTCGATCATTGCCGGCGTCGACCCCAAGGTCGGCCTCTATGCATCGTTCTCGATCGCGGTGATCACGGCGATCGTCGGTGGCAGACCGGGGATGATTTCAGCGGCGACCGCCGCAACGGCTGTGTTGATGGTGACTTTGGTGCGCGATCACGGCCTGCAATATCTGCTCGCCACGACGGTGCTGGTCGGGTTGATTCAGATCGCTGCCGGGGCCTTGCGCCTGGGGACGGTGATGCGCTTCGTTTCGCGGTCGGTGATGACCGGATTCGTCAACGCGTTGGCGATCCTGATCTTTCTGGCGCAATTGCCGGAGCTGACCAATGTGCCGTTGCTGACCTATGCCATGGTCGCGGGCGGGCTGGCGATTATCTATCTATTGCCGCTGGTGACCACGGTGGTGCCCTCGCCCTTGATTTGCATTGTGGTGCTGACCGCTCTCTCGCTGGGTTTGGAACTGGATCTGCGCACGGTCGAGGATATGGGACGGTTACCCTCGACCCTGCCGATTTTCCTGTTGCCGGATATTCCGCTCAATCTTGAAACCCTGTGGATCATCCTGCCCTATGCTTCGGCGATCGCCGCCGTTGGGTTGCTGGAATCGCTGATGACGGCGCAGATCGTCGATGAGTTGACCGACACCCCAAGCGACAAGAACCGGGAATGTGTCGGCCAAGGTGTGGCCAATTGCGCCACCGGTTTTATTGGCGGCATGGCCGGCTGTGCGATGATTGGTCAATCGGTGATCAACGTGAAATCCGGCGGGCGAGGGCGGTTGTCTTCCTTATGCGCCGGTGTGTTCCTGCTGATCTTCTGTGTTGGGCTTGGTGATTGGGTGAAGCAGATCCCGATGGCGGCGTTGGTGGCGATCATGATCATGGTCTCGATCGGCACTTTCAGCTGGTCATCGGTGCGGGATTTGAAAGTCCATCCCCGCAGTTCGTCGATTGTCATGCTGTCGACCGTGGCGGTCGTCGTCGCCACCCATAATCTGGCGATCGGGGTGCTGGTCGGGGTGTTGCTCTCGGGTATATTCTTCGCCGGCAAGATCGCTCAGATATTCCGTCTGACCTCGACCTTGTCGGAAGACGGTACGGCGCGGACCTATTTCGTCGAAGGTCAAGTGTTCTTCGCCTCGGTTGACGAGTTTCTGGCGGCGTTTGACTTTAAGGAAGTTCTTGAAACCGTGACCATCGACGTGAGCCGGGCGCATATCTGGGACATCTCCAGTGTCGCGGCCCTTGATACCGTGGTGCTGAAATTTCGCCGTGAAGGTGCGAAGGTGGAGATCGTCGGGCTCAACGAGGCCAGCGAGACGATCGTCGATCAGTTGGCGATTCATGACAAGCCCGGCGCCTTAGAGCGCTTGATGGCTCATTGACGGAGACGCGAAGTGACTAAACTCATGGCTCTGATCGACGGGTCGATCTATTCCCAAAGCGTCTGTGATCACGCGGTTTGGGCAACGGCGGGGGCTCCGGCCACGGTTGGGTTGCTGCATGTGCTTGGACGGCGCGGCGCATTGAGCACACCGATTAATTTCAGCGGTACGCTCGTCGTCGATGGGCGCGACCAATTGCTCGATGAACTGGCCAGCCTGGATGAAGATCAGGGCAAGCTGACCCAGCGGCGCGGGCGGATCCTTTTGGATCAGGCCAAGGCGCGCCTGCTTGAAGCGGGCGTCACCGAGGTCACAGCCAGCCTTAGAAACGGCGATCTCATCGAAACCGTGCTTGAGTTCGAGCCGGACACTGATCTCATCATCATCGGCAAACGCGGCGAGGCGGCGGATTTCGCCAAACTTCACCTCGGCTCCAATCTGGAACGCGTGGTCCGGGCCAGCGGTAAGCCGGTATTGGTCGCGGCCCGCGCCTTTCGTCCGATCAAGCGCTTTCTGATCGCTTTCGATGGCGGCGTCAGCGCGATGAAGGCGGTTGATCATATCGCCAGCAATCCGCGTTACGCCGGGCTGGAATGCCAGATGTTGACAGTTGGCGCCGACACGCCGAAAGCCCGAAAACAGCTGGATGACGCCGCCGCGCTGCTTCGCGCCGGTGGGTTTGAGGTCCAGGCAGAACTACTGCCCGGGCAACCTGACAAGGTCATCGCCGAGCGGGTCGAAACCGCTGGCATCGATCTTCTGGTGATGGGGGCTTACGGCCATTCTCGCATCCGCAGCCTGATCATCGGCTCAACGACAACCGAGATGATCCGCTCCTGCATGATCCCGGTGATGCTGCTCCGCTAATAGATTTTTGGCCGCTTGAGACCAGCGTCGGTCGGGTGGCGCCGGTCGGGTGGCGTGGGTCAGGGGGCCGGCGGCGTGCCGTTCTCATGCGGCGCCAAGGCGGCATAGACGGCGTGGTTCATCGGCGTGTTGATCCCGTGCGCCTCGCCAAGTCCAGCGACCGAGCCATTCAAGGCCGAGGCTTCCAGTTTCTCGCCGCGTTCCAGCGCCGCCAGGATCGACGCCTTCATCGTCGCCGGCAACATGTCCAGCACCGCCATCGTCCGCTCGACCTGATCTTCGGGCAGGGGGATGCTGAGCGCCTTGGCGACGGCGACGGCCTCCTTGGCCAGACTCTCCATCAAGGCCCGTGTCGCCGGGTCGCTGCGGCAATTGCCGAGCGGTAGGCGGGTCAGGCAATTGGCCCCGGCAAGCGTGCAAATCATCACGAATTTTTGCCAAAGCTCGCGCTGGATGCTGCTCGGTACCGGCGCCTCGATCCCGGCCTCGGCGCAGGCGGCGCGAAAGGCCTCGATGCGCGGGGTCGGGGCATCGTCCATTTCACCGACCCGCAGGATCTGCATGTTGGCGAAATGGCGGATCACGCCCGGTTCCTCGATCAAGGCGCTGATATTGGCGACGCCGCCGATCACATGGCCCGGGCCGAGAACCCGCTCGAGAATCTCCATATGGCCGATGCCGTTCAAAAACGGGATAACGCCGGTGTCCGGCCCGACCACCGGCTTAATCAACTCGGCGGCTGACTCCGTGTCATAGGCTTTGACGCAGAACAACACGATATCGGCAATCCCCAGATCGCCCGGCGTGTCGCTCGCTGTGGCCGGATGGATGGTAACGTCGCCCTTCTCGCTCAGCACCTTGAGGCCATTGCTTTTGATCGCGGCGAGGTGTTTGCCGCGGGCCACGAAGCCAACATCATGGCCGGCGGCGGCCAAGCGCGCTCCGAAATAACCTCCGACACCTCCGGTGCCCATAACGACGATTTTCATCTCTAGCCATCCCTGTTGGTAAGCGTGTGCATCATACGCTTGGTTTGCCCGGTCGGCGCAACAGCAACAACGCCGGCACCAGGGCGACGGCGCCGACCGTCACGAACGCTTGGTCATAGCTGCCGGTCACGCCGACGATGGCGCTGAAGACCGCCGGGCCGATCGCCACGCCGAGAAAAGTGAAGGCCGAAACCCCGCCGGTCGCGCGGCCGACCTGATCACCGGGCATGACCCGGGCGATCTCGCTGATGTATACGCCGTTCCAGCCGGCGACGATAATACCGGCGCCAAGCGAGACCGCCCATAGCAGCGGCGTTGACCAACTCTCGTCCAGCGCGGCCAGGGCGAGACCGCACAGAAAAATGCCGAACCCAACCACTGACAAAAGCGGCCGGGCCGGCATTACCCGGTCGCTGACCCAGCCCATGAACGGGCGGCCGATCATCCCGCCGACATGCATGATCGAGAAGGTCACCCCCGCGGTCACCGGGTCCAATCCGCCGCGCTCGACCAGGAACACGACATAGAAGGTGAACAGCGACAGCTGCATCATCGCGTAGACGAAGGAGGCCAGCGCCAGCGGTCGCAAGCGGTTGTCGGCGAGCACCATGGCGATGGCGGCCAGGGTCTCGGCCGGTCGGATGCGCCGGGTCGGGTCTCGGTCGCTATCGAAGCGCCGGCGCATCGGTTGGATGGCGCAGATAGCCACCAGCAGCATGGCGATCACCGTCGCCACTCCCCAGACCCAACCGTGATAAGCGGCCACGACCGGCACCGTCAGGCCGAGCAAAAAGCCGCCCAAGGGCACCCCCGTCTGTTTGATCGAAAAGGCCAGACCACGGCGCTCGGGGG
>JAQBUJ010000281.1 GCA_027623845.1 Pseudomonadota bacterium | reverse complement strand
CGGGATTACCAGCGGCATCAGCGGCCTTGGCGCCGGCGATCGCCTGACCCGGATCGAGATGCGCCCAAGCCCGTACCGTGTCATCCCGCGTCGCCACCCGATCCAGACAGGAGCGCATCAGCGCTTCGGCGGTCAAGTCGCCGGCCTTGATCCGCCGCGCGGCCTCGACGGCGGAAAGTTCATAAGCTTCGGTCATCTGTACGTCTCCCCTGCGCGCCTGGTTGTTGAGCGCGTGAACCATCTGCTCTTGAACGCGTGAGCCACCCGATCTTGAGCGCGTGAGCCACCCGATCTTGAGCGCGTGAGCCACCCGATCTTGAGCGCGTGAGCCACCTGCTCTTGAACGCGTGAGATTGCGGCATTGTTCCGCACCATGCAACGACCGTATCGTAGCGGTCATGGAACACTAGGACCGCCCAAGAGGAACCCGATCATGCCCCAACATATCGCCTGCCTGACCTATGACTTCGACGCCCTGTCCCTATGGATCGCCCGTGGCATGACGACGCCGACACCGCTATCGCGCGGCGAGTTCGGGGTGGTTGGAACCGAGCGTATCCTGGACCTTCTGGCGCGTTACGACATCAAGGCCACCTTCTTCATCCCCGGTCACACGCTGGAAAGCTTCCCGGAAATCTGCAAGCGCGTCGCCGGCGAGGGCCACGAAATCGGCCATCATGGGTGGACCCACCGCAAGCCATCCGATCTGTCGCGCGAGGAGGAAGAGGCGGAACTGCACCGCGCCAATGAGCAGATCGAAAAGATCAGCGGACGCAAGGCCCGGGGCTATCGCTCGCCGTCCTGGGATCTCAGCCCCCATACCCTTGATCTGCTGATCGATAATGGTTTCGTCTATGACAGCAGCTTGATGGGGCATGACTACCTGCCCTACTACGCCCGCACGGGTGACGAAGTGACGCTGTTGGAGCCGGCCCGCTTTGGCCCGACCAGTGGGATGCTTGAAATACCGGTCAGCTGGAGCCTGGATGATTTTCCTTATTTTGAATACCTGATCGGCCCGGCTGGAATACTGCCGGGCTTGCGGCCCGGCGCCGATGCCTTGGCCAACTGGACCGAGGATTATGACTACATGACCGAGATCCTGGATTGGGGGGTGATCACCTATACCTTCCATCCCTTCGTTTCGGGACGCGGCCATCGGATGAAGGTCATGGACCGATTGATCCGCCACCTGAAGAACGGCGGCGCCAGGTTCTTGACCATGGAGGAAGCCGCGGTCGAGGCCGCCGGACGCCTCAACGGCGAGGCCGGGGATGCCTGACGGACCAGCTGATCTCGATATTGCCGGCGGCCTGTCGCATATCCGGCGGGCCGACCCGGACATGGCAAGGGCGATAGAGCGGGTCGGGGTGCCCGAGCAACGCCGCCGTGCGCCCGGCTTCGCCGCCCTGGTCAACATCATCATCTCGCAGCAGGTTTCCCTGCAATCGGCGGCGGCGATTTGGCAAAGACTGGGCGATGCCGGCCCGGTCACCGCCGAGGCGGTACTTCGCCTGGGACCGGAACGGCTGCGCGAGATTGGCTTCAGCCGACCGAAGGTCCGCTACACTCTGTCGCTGGCCGAGAACGTCGCCTCCGGCGCCTTTCAGCCGTCCCTGCTAACCGCCATGGGTGACGATGACGCGATGAGCGCCTTGACCAATCTATTGGGCTTTGGCCGCTGGAGCGGCGAGATTTACCTGATGTTCTGCCTCGGCCGAGCCGACATATGGCCGGCCGGCGACATCGCCCTGCAAGAGGCCACGCGGATGGTAAAGGGGCTTTCCCGGCGCCCCAACCCGGCGGAACTGGACGATATCGCCGCGCCCTGGCGGCCATGGCGCAGCGTCGCGGCGCATTTGCTGTGGCGCTATTATCGAGATGTGGTCAAGGGTGGCAGCACCGACAAAGTCGTCGGATTTCAGTGACAAACGCGCCGCCGGACTGATACCCTTGGTGGGTTTTCGCCTATCGGAGTTTCCCCTGCCGTGAGGTCCGATCAAAACGACCCGATGATTGTCGGCCGGCTAGCACCGACCACCTGCTATCCCTGGCGACGGTCATGACTGCCGAGGCCAGCTCCGGGATCGATGCCCCGGAGCGGATGGTCGAGCACGCGCTGGATTCCGTGGATGAAGCTTTCTGCATCTATGATGCGGCAGATCAGCTGATCAGCGTGAACCAATCCTATCTCAACCTGCATGCGCCCATCGCCGACGCGTTCAGGCTCGGCGCTTCCTTCGAGGCGACCCTGGCGGCGGAAGCCCAGTGGCGACATGAGGCGAGGCTGATCGAGGATGTCGACGCCTGGTCCGAAATCCGCCGCGCGCATCACGCTGAGCCGGCGGGACCGATCGAGGAGCGGCATCCCGGCGGCAACTGGATTCAGCGTCGCACATCGCGCACCAAGGCAAGCTGCACCGTCGTCTTCCTGAGCGACGTGACGTCCCTGATGCAGGGGCGTAACGGCGCGGAGCAGCGCAATGCTTTGCTACGCGGCACATTGGAAAACATACCCCAGGGCCTCGTCGCGGTTGACGCCGACCAACGATTGATCACCTGGAACCAGCTTTATTTCGACCTTCTGGACCTTCCCCATCGTTTCGCCCAGGTCGGAACGCCTATTCGCGACATTGTGAATTTCATGGCCAGACGCGGCGATCTGGGCGACGCCGACGTCGATGAAACGACGCAAAAAGTTCTGATCCAGACACTCGGCCCCGGACCGAAAAAATATGATCGCGAAACCTCTTCCGGCGCGATTCTTGAGATTCGCATCCGATCGCTAAGCGGCGGTGGATCCGTCGCCACCTATAGCGACGTGACCGATACGCGCCATGCTGCGCGACGGCTGAGCGAGAGCGAGGAACGCTATGCCCTTGCCGCCGCCGGCTCCAATGATGGGTTGTGGGATTGGGATCTCAGGACCGGGCGAATCTTCTATTCACATCGCTGGAAGGAAATGCTCGGCCTGGGCGACGACGAGGTCGGCGATACGCTGGATGAGTGGTTCGACCGGGTACACAAAGACGACGTGGATCGGGTCAAGGCGATGCTTGATGCGCATCTCGCCGGGGCGGTCCCGCATTTTGAGATCGAACACCGGATGCGCCATGTCGACGATGCCTATCGCTGGATACTGGTGCGTGGGCTGGCGGTGCGCGGCAGCGAAGGCACGGCCCATAGAATTGCCGGCTCACAAACCGATATCACCGATCGCAAGCTTTCCGAGCAACAGGCCATTCATGACGCGTTACACGACACCCTGACTGGTCTGGCCAATCGCACCTTGTTCCTGGAACGTGTTCATCAATCCCTGGCTCGTCGACAGCGCGATCCCGCCACCAAGTTCGCGGTGATCTATCTTGACCTCGACCGATTTAAGCTGGTCAACGAGAGCCTTGGTCATGTGCATGGCGACGAGATGATCATCGCAACGTCTCGACGGATCGAGCAAAGCTTGAAATTCGGCGATACGGTTGCCCGCCTCGGTGGTGACGAGTTTGCCATTTTGATGGAAGACATCCCAACCGCCGGAGATGCGATAAGCATCTCTGACGCGCTGCAAGAATCGCTCGCCAGCCCCTTTACTCTGAGTGGCAAGGAAGTGTTCACCACCGCGTCCATGGGCATCGCGCATTCCGACAGCGATTACCGCCGGCCCGAAGACATTTTGCGCGATTCCGAACTGGCGATGTACCGAGCCAAGGAGTACGGCAAGGCGCAAAGCGTGGTGTTTTGTTCAAACTTCCGCAAATCACCGGTAACGCCGATCGATCTTGATACCGATTTACGTCGGGCGCTTGAACGCGACGAGATGAGCCTGCATTACCAACCCATCGTTTCGCTGAGCAACGGCAAAATACGAGGTTTCGAGGCGCTGCTGCGCTGGAACCACGCCGAGCTTGGCGCGGTCTCGCCGGCTGAATTCATTCCCTTGGCCGAGGAAACCGGCCTCATCGACACGCTTGGACAATGGGTTCTACGCCAGGCTTGCGGGCAGACGCTGCTGTGGAACGAAGGCCGTCCGACCGATAATCAGCTTGAGATCAGCGTGAACCTCTCTAGCCGTCAGTTCATGCGCGCGGATCTGGTCAAGGGCATCATGGACAGCGTGCACGGTTCCGGGCTGGACCCTTCATCGCTCAAGCTTGAGATCACCGAAAGCGCTCTTATGGAGAATGCCCAACGGTCGGTCGCGATGTTGAAACAATTGAAGGAGCTCGACATCAAGGTCTGCGTCGATGACTTTGGGACCGGGTATTCCTCGCTCAGCTACCTGCACACTTTTCCGATTGATACCTTGAAGATCGATAGATCGTTTATCAACGATATGAGCCAGAACTATCAAAACCTGGAAATCGTCCGCACCATCACCATCCTGGCCCGAAACCTTCGCCTTGACGTGATCGCCGAAGGCGTTGAAACCCCGGAACAGCATGCCCAACTTCGCGCCCTGGGTTGTCAATTCGCTCAGGGGTATTATTTTTCGCGACCGGTCGATGTGGAGAACGCGACGCGTTTGATCCACGAAGACCGACGCTGGTAGAACCCATCAGGTACACGCATGGCCAAACGGTTCGAATATTACTATCTGCAGCTTAATGCCGGGTCGGCTTGGGAAACCGTGGAGCAATCGGATTCGGTTGCCGCGCTGACCAGCGGGCTCGCCGATCACCTGGCTTCTCCACCCGATGCGGCAATCCGACTCGTCGGCGCTAATTTTGACGAGCCATCGCAAAGCTGGGCCTACGAGCAGCTGTTTTATATCGACCAGTCGAGCATCGATCTGGGCATATCGGAAGAGCCTGACGAAGCGGGAATGCCCTTTGCCGGGGCGGCCGATGACACCGATCCCGACGGTATGGCGCAGATGGAAGAGCGTCATGCTCCGGCTGACGACCCGTATGATGACGACGTGACCAATGACGACGGGACCAGTGACGATATAGCCAATGACGATATGGCCGATCAGGAGGCCCGGGCATCGCAAGGCGAAGCCAGCGACCTGGACGATGATCCCACCGCAGCGGGCCAGGACGGCGAGGACGAGGCGCCGCCCCAGGAGTATTTGGATGACCCTTTGGATGACCCGGGCCGTTCCGATACGGGGTTGAGCCTTGAGCGCGATGATGATGATCTCGACGAGACCGCCCCCTGGATGCGCTCACGCGCGGCGGATGACGACGACGACGAAACGCTAGAGCTTGCCGAGCCTTACCCTTTCGATCCGCCGCCGCG
>JAQBUJ010000280.1 GCA_027623845.1 Pseudomonadota bacterium | reverse complement strand
TTGGTAGTGAGGAACAGAAGGGGCATGACGAATTGCGCGAAGCCGCGGCGATTCTGCGCCGGCTTGAAGCCTCGATGGATTTTCGCGGCTTCGTTGAAGGCAACGATATCACCGCCGGCACCGTGGACGTCATCGTTACGGATGGCTTTTCCGGCAATATCGCCCTGAAGACCGCCGAGGGCACCTCGCGGATGTTCAGTCATTTTCTGCGAGAATCGTTTAAATCAACGCTTTTCACCCGGCTTGGCTATTTGTTGTGCCGACCGGCGATCGGACAGTTGCGAGAGCGTCTTGACCCGCGCCGTTACAACGGCGCGGTCTTCCTCGGTTTGAACGGTATTGCAGTGAAGAGTCACGGTGGAACCGATGCTTTGGGTTTCGCCAATGCCATTGGCGTCGCCGCCGATATGTCCCGTTACGGGTTTCTCGATAAGGTTAAGGAGGAGTTGGCGGTGCTGCATACGTTGGGTGACGGGGAAAATGACCATCAGGCTGCGGTATCGTGAGCATGCGCCGTTCGCTGCTTATCGGATGCGGCTCGTATCTGCCGGAACGGATTCTGAGCAACGCGGAATTAGCCAAGAAAATTGATACATCGCACGAGTGGATCGTGCAGCGTACCGGTATTCACCAGAGGCATGTGGCCGCGGACGGGGAATTGACGTCGGATTTGGCGCTTGCCGCGTCCAGGGGAGCGCTTGAGGCGGCCGGCGTCGGGGTCGACGAGATCGATTTGATCATTGTCGCGACGACGACCCCCGACGACACTTTTCCGGCGACCGCCACCAAGGTTCAGGCCGGGCTCGGGGTGGTTCGAGGCGCCGCCTTTGACGTGCAGGCGGTTTGCGCCGGTTTCGTCTATGCCCTGGCGGTCGCCGATAATTTCATCAAGGCCGGACAATCGAACACCGCCCTGGTGATCGGGGCCGAGACGTTCACGCGGATCCTCGATTGGCAGGACCGGTCAACCTGCGTGCTGTTCGGTGACGGGGCCGGCGCGGTGGTTTTGCGGGGCTATGAAGGCAGTGGCGACGCCAGTGATCACGGCATCCTGTCCACCCATCTGCATTCCGACGGACGCGAGCGCGATATCCTCTATGTCGATGGCGGTCCGTCCAGCACCGGCACCACCGGCCATGTGAAGATGGTGGGTAAGGAAGTCTATCGCCACGCTGTCTCCAAGCTTGGCAGTGTTATAGAGGAAGCCTTGACCGCCAATGGGTTGACGACTGAGGATGTGGACTGGCTGGTGCCGCATCAGGCCAATAGGCGGATCATCGACAGCATGGCCAACCGGATGAAATTGCCGATTGAGAAAGTCGTTTGCTGTATTGATCGCCATGCCAATACCTCCGCCGCTTCGGTCCCTCTGGCGCTAACCGAAGCGGTGCGGGACGGGCGGATTACCCAAGGTGACTTGGTGTTGTTCGAGGCGATCGGCGGCGGCCTGGCCTGGGGCGCCGGTCTGGTCCGAATGGGGTATCCAGCCTCGGCGTGACAGCGCCTCAGAAAACCCGCGCAAAACCCTGTAATTGACCAATAATTGACTGATTTACCGAGAGGCGTTACGCTGCCGGTCTTGGATGGGGATCTGGTCATGGCAGGCAGTACAGTCACGCGTGCGCAGTTGAGCGAGGCGGTCTACAACGAGGTCGGGCTTTCCCGCAACGAATCTGCGGACCTTGTCGAGTCGGTTCTTAACGAAGTTGGCGAGGCGCTGACCCGTGGCGAAGCGGTCAAAATCTCCTCGTTCGGTAGCTTTTCGGTGCGCCAAAAGGGCGAGCGGATCGGTCGCAATCCGAAGACCGGTGACGAAGTTCCGATTTTGCCGCGCAAGGTGTTGGTGTTTCGACCGTCGCATGTTTTGAAGAATCGCATCAATCAGACCTTAACCGGTGCCTCCTAAAGGAGGATTGAGCGCGCATGGCTGTCGAAACCGGCACATATATGAACGGGCGTCGAAACGGTAAATCGGCCGCTGCGTTCCGGACCATCAGCGAGGTCGCTGATGATCTGGATGTGCCGCCGCATGTTCTGCGGTTTTGGGAAACCAAGTTTTCGCAAGTTCGCCCGCTTAAGCGAGGCGGTGGACGCCGGTATTATCGGCCGGAAGACGTGGGGCTGCTTATGCGGATCCGCGAATTGCTCTACAGCGACGGATACACGATCAAGGGTGTGCAACGGCTGTTGCGCGATGGCGTCGGCAAACCGCTTAAAAGTGAGCCGGTTGCCGATTTCGTCGAGCCGGCGATCAGCGAACCGGAGGCGATGGTCGAGCCGCCCGTGACGGCGGTTGGCGGGCTGGACGCCAAGACGCGTTCGGAGCTTTCCGGCGTGCTTGAAGAGTTGCTGGCCCTGAGAAAAAAGCTCGTGGACGCCCGTCGTTAGCAGAATTTATTTGGCCGTAGGCGCCGACGCGCGCTCCGAGAACACCCCGACCCATTGCTGAAATTTTTCGGCGCCCCGGCGCAGGACCTCGGACCGATCGAATGGTTGGTCGGTGTCGCGGCATGGGTACACATTGCCAAACAACCCGTCCCGACCGTTCGCCAGGGTGAGATAACTGCATTCCAGCCGGATCGTCGGCACGCCGCAGGCCGCCGAAATGGCGCAGACCGCACAATCCACCGTCAGCACGATATCCAGGCCCGATATTAGGGCGGCGACCCGGTCCAATTCATTGCGTTGGTTCAGCTCTGGCGGGGCGTGAATAGCCGTGCCTGTTGCGCGTTGCACGTCGGCGATTTCGTCGATGGCGTCGACATACATCAGCGATACATAGGGCGCGGTATCGAAACCGATCGCCGCCAACACCTCCTCCAGAGTGAAATAGAACTCACTGCGAATGGCGTCGGCCTCGCCTGACCGCCAGCACAAGCCGACTTTCGGGCCGGAACCAAGTGATTGCAGCCATCGACGCCAGGCTGTGGCTTCAGTTGGACCTGGTGCCAAATAGCCTTGCGGCAGCGCCGGGCGGGTGATCGCCGCGCTATAGAGACCGGGCAAGCTGGCGGCCATGATATGGGCCGCCGGGCCGGTTTGGGCGGCCATTGCGCGGTAATCCCAAACCATGCCCCCTGCCTGGTTTTCGGTCACGGTGCGGGGGACGCAGCGCACGCCGCTGAAAGACCGCTCAAACAGGGCGACATTGCGGGGATCGCATTCAACGATGACATCGCTCACCTGTCTCAGCAGGTCGGGCAGGCAGCTCAGAAA
Organism: Pseudomonadota bacterium; assembly: GCA_027623845.1. Classification (GTDB taxonomy): domain Bacteria; phylum Pseudomonadota; class Alphaproteobacteria; order Thalassobaculales; family Thalassobaculaceae; genus JADHLJ01. The sequence continues at coordinate 2,030 of JAQBUJ010000280.1, read as the reverse complement.
AATAAACTCATCGCCAACACCCTGCTCGGCACAGACCAAAAGCGGCCCGCTTGGCGGCGCCATTCGGTCCCAGGCGGGCGGTAAGCCAAGGCGCGGATACTCTGCCGGCAAGTTGGTTCGGCGCTCATAAAGTGTCCAGCCGCGTGCGGTATCGCCGAGAGCAAAGGCGTTGAAAGCCGCCGTTACCGCCAGGGTGTCACTGCTGGGATCGAGCAACAGGCCCCGGTCCGCTGCATTGATCGAGAGTTTGAACCGGGACAGCCGAAACGCGCAGGTCGTCAGATTGGCGTATCCATTGGTTACGTTCGGCCTCAGGAGGATCGACCGCCGGGCGGCGGCTATGCCCAGTTGACCGCGGTTTGCCCTTCATCGAGAAAAACATGCGCTTCCTTGGCCGACGGGTTGATAAGGACACCCCGCCGGGCGGCGCGTCTGGCGGCGTCTCGCTGACCAAGCGTCGTCTGTAATTGCGCCAGTTGGGGATAAAGCCGAATGTCCAATCCGTCGATGTCTCTGGCCTGTAGGAGCGCCTGGAGTGCTTCTGTCGGGCGCTCCAGGCGGCGCAGGGCGGCGGCCAGGGTCAATCTGGCGTCGATATTTACCGGCGCCAATTCAACAGCCTTCAGGGCGGCGGATTCGGCTTCGTGATAGCGACCGAGTTGGTTCAGTGTCGTCGACAGATTGACCCTCGCCTCGGCCATACCGGGTTGCCGCGCACAGGCGGCGGTAAAAGCCTGACGGGCGCCTTCGAGCGCGCCGAGCGCGCGCCGGCAAACGCCCAGATGATTGTAAAATTCACCCGATTCCGGGCGCGCCGCGATGGCGCGCTCAAGCAAAGCGGCGGCGTCTTCATTATGGCCGGTCTGATGCAGTAGCACGCCATACAGGTCAAGCGTGTCCGGATGATCCGGGAAACGCTGCAACACCTCGGTGTAAAGCGCTGCCGCTTCGTCAAACCGGCCGGCCTGATGCAAGGTCAGGCCCTGTTGCAGGAGCGTCGAAAACCGCTCGGCTTCATCTGGAGGCTGGTCGGACAAGGCGCTTGGATCCGGTTGGCTGAAGGTGCGATGACGCTATCCGATTCTGGGAGTGGTTTCCACGCGTCGCCAGAGATTGGATGAAGAATGATCCCGATACCGGCAACGCCGCCCTTGCGCTCGGCGGTCAACAGGCCTAGATAAATTCTGCCTTCGGGCGTGTCGGAGCGTAGCGCAGTCTGGTAGCGCACCAAGCTGGGGGCTTGGGGGTCACAGGTTCGAATCCTGTCGCTCCGACCAATTCACTCTCGCTACCCTTTTAACACCGCACAAACCCTGGTGTTCAACGAGTAGCAAGCGATTTCAGTCACTTAGAAAATGCGCGTGCTCTGGTTATGTGCTACACCAGGAGCATGGAAGACGTGGTAAAATTCCCCGGATTGATGACGCGAAAGAGATCGCGGAATTGGTATTATCGCGCGACCGTTCCGCGCGGCCTACGCGATAAATACGACAAGTCGCAAATTTGGATATCACTCGGCACGGAAGACCGCTCAGAAGCCGAGATTGCTTGGTACGAGGTCTCCGCCAGAATTAGGGACGAGTTTGACCAAAAGCGCTTTGAGCGGGAGCAACCATTTATCGGACCCGGCCCCCGGCAAGCGGCGCGCCAAGAACGGCTACGTCGCGCGCGACTTGGAGCCGATGGTGAACCGAGGCCACGCAGGGTGCTCACTAAACCCATTGCGGCGGAATTGGCGCGCGATTGGTTCCATCGCCAGCTGACGGAACGGACGCTGGGCAAGCCGAGTGATGTTCGGAACGCGATTGACGACGCCCAGTCGCTGCTCGGCATGCTCGCGAATGAAGATGACGAAAGCACGATGGCGGCAACACAAAACGCCGCACACGAATTGATTACCGTGAACGGGTTTGCCGGTACCGTCGGCGAACCACCATTTGATCATCTAACCGACGACATGCCGCCGAACTTCGCCTTGTATACCCCGACTCTCCGCGGACCCGAAAAAGGCTGGTATTTTCGCTGAAGAG
>JAQBUJ010000279.1 GCA_027623845.1 Pseudomonadota bacterium | reverse complement strand
GCCATCGTCTATCACCGCCAGCGTGACGCCGACGGCGACGGTTTCGCCCTCGGCGACGCGGATTTCAGCCACCTCACCGCTGACCGCGGCGGGGATCTCCATTTCGACCTTATCGGTCGAGACGTCGAAGAGGATCTCGCCGGCTTCGATGTGGTCGCCAACTCTCTTATGCCAGACGGAGACCGTTCCCTCTTCCACGGTCTCGCCAAGTTGGGGCATGATGACGTTCATAAATTTTCCTCAAGCGCCCGGTCGGGCCGCGCGCGGGTCGTGCGTCCAGGTTTAATCGATGGCCTTGCGGACTTCATCGTAGATACGATCAACCGAGGGGATCATCAGATCCTCCAACAGGTCGGCCGACGCCAACGGGATATGCGGCGTCGTGATACGCACGATCGGCCCGTCGAGATCGTAGAACATCTCCTCGGCGACGATCGAGGATATCTCGGCGCCCCAGCCGCACAGCCGCGGGTTTTCCTCCACCGTTATCAATCGGCCGGTTTTGGCGACTTCGCTCAGGATCGTCCGGGTATCGAGGGGAACCAGAGAGCGCACATCCACGACCGTGGCCGAGATACCGTCGACTTGTTGCAGGCGTTCGGCGGCCGCCACCGCCCGGGGCACCATCAACGCCAGGGCGACGATGGTCACATCGGTGCCGTGGCGCACGACTTTCGCCTTGCCCAGCTCTTCCACATGGTCGCCGTCGGGCACTTCGCCCTTGGTGGCGTAGAGCGATTTCTGCTCGAAGAACAGGACCGGGTCGTTGTCGCGCACGGCGGCGGCGAACAATCCCTTGACGTCGGCCGGGTTCGACGGCGCCACCACCTTGATGCCGGGGATCGCCATGGCCCAATTTTCCACCGATTGGGAATGCTGGGCGCCGAAGCGCGAGCCGCCGCCATTGGCCGTGCGTATGACCAGCGGCATCGACACCTGGCCGTCTGTCATATAGCGCGATTTGGCCATTTGGTTGGCGACGATATCCCAGCACACGGCGAGGAAATCGGAAAACATGATTTCGGCGATCGGCCGCAGGCCGGTCATCGCCGCGCCCATCGCGGCGCCGAGGATGGCCTGTTCGGAGATCGGCGTATCGCGCACCCGCAACGGCCCGAACTCCTCGAACAGACCGACAGTGGCTTTGAACACGCCGCCGGCCGCGGCGATATCCTCGCCGAGGAAAACGACATTTTTGTCGCGGCGCATTTCTTGTGCGATGCCGGCCGCAACCGCCTCGCGATAGGTTAGTTCCGCCATGCCGAACCTCCATCCGCCCATACATCGGTCACGATGACATCCGCTGACGGCGGCGGCGACGCCTTTGCCGTTTCGGTGGCCTCGTCGACGCGCCGCAGCACGTCTTTTTCCACTTTGATCACGTCCGCCTCGCCGATGCCGAAATCGAGCAGGCGCTGGCGGTACATCGGGATCGGATCGCGCTTGAGCCAGGCATCCAGCTCGCCGTCGGGCCGATAGGCGCCGGGGTCGGCGCGCGAATGACCGCTGTGGCGATACGTCTTGGCCTCGATCAGCGACGGTCCGTCCCCGGCGCGCGCCTTGGCGAACGCGGTGCGGGCGACCCGGTGGACCGCGTCGACATCGTTACCATCGACGATAATGGAATCGAGCCCGTAAGCGCTCGCCCGGTCGGCAGCCGGATTTTCCACCGCGGTCACGCTGCTGATCGGCGTGTATTCCATATAAAGATTGTTCTCGCAGACAAACACCACCGGCAGCTTCCAAACGACCGCCATATTGAGCGCCTCGTGGAAGGCGCCGATATTGGTCGTGCCATCGCCGAAGAAGCAAACCGAAACCTGATCGGTACCGCGATACTGGGCCGACCAGGCGGCGCCGATGGCGATCGGCAGATGGGCGCCGATGATCGCGTAGGATCCCATCGCGCCATGCTCGACGCTGGTCAAATGCATCGACCCGCCCTTGCCGCCCAGAAGGCCGCATTCCCGCCCCATGAGCTCGCCGAGGACACCGGTCATCGAAGCGCCGCGCACCAGCGTGTGATTGTGGCCGCGATAGGTGCAGAAAGTGTAATCGTCCGACTGCATGGCGCCGCCGAAGCCGGCCGCGATGGCCTCCTGTCCGAGGCCCAAATGGCTCGTGCCCTTGATCAAATTCTGCAGGAACAGATCGTTGGCCCGTTGCTCCACTTGGCGACATTCAAGCTGGAGACGGAACAGTTTCATCCGGGTTTCTTCGCCGATATCGTCGTTCGCCAGATCGGGTGCTGGAGATTTTTTTGCTGGCCTCTTCGCCAAAGCGTCCTCCCTCAACTCAAGTTATTTTCGATCCCACCGGAACGCTCCGGCGGGCGCGGAATTAGGTACAAATGGATCGTGCCGCGATCAATATCGGTTGGCGATCGGCAACTCCTGAGCCGGAAACAGCGTGATAACGCGACAGCCGGTGTCGGTGACGATCACCTCTTCCTCGATCCGCGCCGCCGACATGCCGTCGGTCGCCGGACAGTAGGTCTCCAACGCGAAGACCATGCCGGTTTTAATTTCCAGCGGATGGTCGAACGACACCAGACGGCTAATCACCGGACGCTCGTGCAGGTTAAGCCCCAGCCCGTGGCCAAATTGCAGGCCGAAGGCCTCCATCTCGTTGGCGAAACCGAAATCCTCGGCCTTCGGCCAGATCGCGGCGATCTGGTCGGTGGTGGTGCCAGGTTTGACCAGCTCGATGGCCGCGTCGATCCAATCACGCGCTTTTTTATAGGCGTCTTCCTGCGCCGTCGTCGCTTTGCCGACGGCGAAGGTGCGGTAATAGCAAGTGCGGTAGCCGTTATACGATTGGATAATGTCGAAAAACGCCTGGTCGCCAGGCCGTATGATGCGGTCGGTGAAGTTGTGCGGGTGCGGCGAGCAGCGTTCGCCGGAAATGGCGTTGATGGCCTCGACGTCGTCGGATCCCAGCTCGTAGAGCTTCTTATTCGCCAGGGCGACGATATCGGATTCGCGCACGCCCGGTTTCAGCTCTTCCTGGATCATGTGGTAGGTGCCATCGACCATGGCGGCGGCTTGGTTGAGCAGGATGAGTTCGTCCTGGCTCTTTATCTCGCGCGCATCCAGCATCATCTGCTGGCCGTCGACGACGTTGATGCCGACACGCTCCAACTCGCGCATCATCGGCGGTTCGATCATATCGACGCCAACCGGCTGGTCGGCGACGCCCTCTTCAACCAGGATCGCCTTGATCTCTTCCGCGTGGCCCCGCATTAGCCCCGCCGACGGCGGCACCATGCCGCGCATCCCCAGCAGACCGGCGCGGCAATGGTCGGCCTTGAGCCACGGCGCGTAGAGCCGGTGGTGAATGGCGGCCGGACCGAAGTCCCAAATGTAAGGCTCGCCATTGCCGGTCAGCAGCGAAAACCGGGTCATCTTGTCGCGTGACCATTCGCCGATCACGGTACTGGTCATGTAGCGGATGTTGTTGTTGTCGAAGCTTAACATCGCGCCGAGTTCGGAACCGGCGAGGGTCGCGCGCAAACGGGCCAACCGGTACTCGTGCAGGCGCCCGAAATTTACCCGCTCTTCGAAATCGACGTTATTGTGCCCCGGCGCCGGAACGGCCCGGCCCCACATATGTCCCGGATCGATGTCGTCGGGATGGATTACGCCCGAATTTCCGTCGTTCGCCGTCATGGTCAGCCTCTCCCCGGGTCAGTTTGCCTGAACCCAATCTTTCTTCGAAAAACCGCCGCAAAATCGCCGTGACAGCGCCCTGCGGACGTTTGGCTAACCTTTTCAGGCGGCGTTGGGCATGTCAATTCAAAATACCCCGGAACGCAGCGTCGACCCGGTCGCACCCCGCAACGAACCGTCTTCGGGGGCGCTTACATTGACCGTTTCCGCTATAAGGAGTAGCGAAGATAATTCGAAGGCTTCGAGGCCAACTCGAAGCCGCGCCCGGCGGTCGCGCCGGGAAGGGGTGGAGGTGCTTTCCGTGACGGAAGCGAAAATCGTGTTCGGCGACGCGGGACGAACGCAAATCATGCGGGGCGCCGATGCTATGGCCAATGCGGTCAAGGTGACGCTGGGACCGCGCGGGCGCAACGTTCTGCTCGAGCGCGACCTGGGCGGGCCCCAGGTCACCAAAGACGGCGCGACCATCGCCGCGCGGATCGAGTTCGCCGACACATTCGCCAATATGGGCGCGCGCCTCCTGCGTCTGGTCGCTGTCGAGACCGGTGCCAGCGCGGGCGACGGCGCGACAACGGCGACAGTGTTGGCCCATTCCCTGCTGCGGGCCGGCGCGCGCGCGGTGGCCGCCAACCTCGGCGCCGTCGGCGTGAAGAACGGCATCGATCTGGCGGTCGCCACGGTCGTTGCCCGCATCCGGGCCGCCGCCAAGCCGATCTCCCATAACGACCAAATTGCCCAGATCGCGACGATTACGGCCAATGGCGATGCACAGATCGGACGTTTGATCGCCGACGCCGTGGCGGCGACGGGCGCGCAGGGCGAAATCATGGTCGAGGCCGGCCGGGCGACCGACGACAGGTTGGAGACAATCAGCGGCATGTGGTTCGACCGGGGCTATGTCTCGCGCGCCTTCGTGACCGACGAATCGAATCTAAGCGCGGAACTGCGCAATCCGCTGATCCTGATCTACGGCAAGAAAATATCCAGTCTGGAGGGATTCATGCCGTTCCTCGACCGGGCGAGCGCGAAAAAGCGCCCCCTGCTCATCATCGCCGAGGATGTGGAAAACGAGGCGCTGACCACTTTGGTCGTCAACCGGCAGGCGGGCGGGCTCAAGGTCGTCGCGGTCAAGGCGCCGGGATTTTCCGAACATCGCCGCGAGGCCCTGGAGGATCTGGCGATCCTCACCGGCGCCCAGGTTGTGCTTGGCGAGCCGGGTCTGGATTTAGCCGATGCCACGCCCGATGTCCTGGGCCACGCCAAGACGGTCCGGGTCACGGTCGACAAGACGACGATCATCGGCGGCGGCGGCGCGGCCGGCGTCGTCGCGGCGCGCTGCGCGCAGTTGCGCTACACCCTGAATGAAACCAAGTCGGATCAGCAGCGCAAGACCCTGCGCCGGCGCCTGGCCAAATTGACCAGCACGGTCGCCACGATCCATGTCGGCGGCTTCACCGAGACCGAAATCATGGAACGGAAGGACCGGGTCGAACAGGCGCTGCGTTCGGCGAAATCCGCCCTCGAAGGCGGCTTCGTCGCGGGCGGCGGCGCGGCGTTGCTGCACGCCGCCAAATCGCTGGAC
>JAQBUJ010000278.1 GCA_027623845.1 Pseudomonadota bacterium | reverse complement strand
GCAGCATGGGATGAAGACTTCCTTCAAAGCGTAATTTGCAACTGAATTTGTTCACCCGATTCCCCTGAGGGGATTTGTCTTCTCCCTCTTGCGAGCGTCGCCGCTCTCCCATAGGTTTTGCGCCGAATGCGCATCTCGATAAATGGATGGTCTCTCCCGATGACTGAACAGACAAGCGGCGGCGCGCTCGCCGGGATTAAGATTATTGACTGCACCCGGGTTCTGGGCGGGCCGTATTGCACGCAGATGCTGGGCGACCATGGGGCCGAGATCATCAAGGTCGAGCCGCCCCAGGGTGACGAGGTTCGCGACTGGGGGCCTCCCTTCCACGAGGATGACGCGTCGTATTTCATCGGCGTGAACCGCAACAAGAAATCGATCGGCCTGGACCTGGCGACCGAGGAGGGCAAGGCGGTGCTGCTGCGCCTGCTTGAGGGCGCCGATGTGATCATCGAGAACTATAAGACCGGCTCGATGGAACGCTGGGGCCTCGGCTATGAAGAGGTGCTGGCCAAGAAATTTCCGAAACTGGTGCATTGCCGGATTTCCGGCTTTGGCGCCGACGGACCTTATGGCGGGTTTCCCGGCTATGATGGAATTATCCAAGCCATGGTCGGGCATTTCTCGATCAATGGCGCGCCGGAAAGCGGCCCGACACGGCTCGGCCTGGCGATGGTCGATATCGGCACCGGGCTTTATGCGGGTAACGCGATTCTGATGGCGTTGCTGGAACGCGAACGCTCAGGCATCGGCCAGTATCTGGATATGACCTTGTACGATTGCGGATTGGCGCTGATGCACCCGCATGTGGCCAATTATTTCGTCTCCGAGGGCAAGGTTCCCGGACTAACCGGCAACCCGCATCCCAATATCGCGCCTTATGATCTGTTCGAAACCAAGACCTGCAAGATCTTCATCGCCGGCGGTAACGATCGGGCCTGGCGGCGGTTGTGTGATGAGGTCGGGCGGCCGGAATTGGGGCAGGACCCGCGCTTCAAGACCAATGGCGATCGCCAGAAGAACAATGCGGCGCTGAAAGAGGAACTCGCGGGTACCTTCGCCGAAGTCGAGGGCGAGGCGTTTTGTGAGAAATTACTGGCGGCGGGCCTGCCGGTCGGTCCGATCCGCAACACCCATGATGTGATGAACCACCCGCATACCCTGCACCGGAACATGCGGGTCGAGAAGGACTGGTACAAAAGCTGGGGCATTCCGATCAAGTTCTCCCGCACCCCGGGATCGGTGAAGAGCGTCCCGCCGAAATTTGGCGAGCATGGCCGAGAGATTCTGGCCGATCACGGCTATTCCGAAGAGGAAATCGACGGGTTGGCGAAGGACGGTATTCTGGTCGAGGAACGCCGCCGGGTTTGAGCACGGAAGATCCTGGTGGTTTTATATCGAGCGTTATTCCGAGGCGGCGCTTGTCCAAGGCCGCCTCCTGGTCTTAATCTCGCCAAGGGTGAGTGCTGAACACTCGGTCAAACATGGGCCGAACACGAGGGGGAATCCTATCATGGAAAAAATCGTGAAGACGGAAGCCGAGTGGCGGGCGCTGCTGGATAACAATCAGTACAAGGTCGCACGCGGGCATGGCACCGAGCGGGCTGGTTCCGGCAAATACGCCTATAGTAAAGACCCTGGAGTCTACAATTGCATTTGCTGCGGGCAGCCGGTGTTTGACAGTGATGCCAAGTTCGAATCCGGCACCGGTTGGCCGAGCTTTTTTGAGCCGATCAACCCCGAAGCGATCGAGACGACGACCGACCGGAGTTTCTTTATGACCCGTGTCGAGGTGCACTGCGCGCGGTGTGATGGTCATCTAGGCCATGTCTTCGAGGACGGCCCGCACCCAACGGGGCTGCGCTACTGCATGAATTCGGCCTCGCTTGATATGGTTAGCAAGGATGCTGCCGAGGACGCGGCGGAGTAGCCGGACGGAGCCTTGTTTTCCGGATCGGCGAGAGTCACATAATTGATAAAAATCAATGGGGTGTTTGATCATCCGAAGAAAGTGATTTAACTCATGCCAAAAATCGCGATCCTTGACGACTATACCAATCTGGCGCTGAAAATGGCCGACTGGGCCTCGCTGCCGGCGGAATACCAGACCGTGGTTTTCAACGACAATCTGGTCGAGCCGGTGGCCCTCGCCGAGCGGTTGCAGGATTTCGAGATCATCTGCGCCATGCGTGAGCGCACGCCGTTTAGCGCCGAGATATTTGAGCAGTTGCCCAATCTGAAACTGTTCATCACCACGGGGATGCGCAATGCCTCGGTCGATGTCGAGGCGGCGCGGGCCAAGGGCGTCGTGGTCTGCGGCACGCATGGTTCCGCCTGGGCCACGGCGGAACACACCTGGGCGCTGCTGCAGGCCAGCGCCCGCAACATCGCCCATGACGACCGGATGATGCGCGAGGGTAAATGGCAGACGCGGATTTGCCTGGAACTGCGCGGTCGGACCATCGGTATTCTGGGACTTGGAAAGATCGGCGGCCAGGTGGCCAGCTTCGCCAAGGCTTTTGGCATGAACATTATCGCTTGGAGCCAGAACCTGACCCAGGAGCGCTGCGATGAATTCGGCGCCGAGTTGGTCAGCAAGCAGGATCTGTTCCGGCGGGCTGATTTTATCAGTATTCACATGGTTCTTAGCGATCGCTCGCGCGGTTTGGTTACCGCAGCGGAATTGGCGTTGATGAAGCCCGACGGCTTCTTGGTCAACACCTCGCGCGGCCCGATCGTCGATCAGTCGGCGCTGCTCCGGACCCTTCAGGTTGGCGCCATTCGCGGCGCGGCGCTTGATGTCTACGATGTCGAGCCGCTGCCGGCCGAGCACCCCTATAGAAGCCTGGAGAATGTCGTGATCTCGCCGCATATGGGCTATGTCACCGAGGAGACCTACAAGATGTTTCACGGTCATGCCGTGGAAAACATCCGGGCATGGCACGACGGTGCGCCAATTCGTGAATTGGCATAAAGGCCAAGCAGCGACCAGGTGGGGAAAAGCGGGGAGAGGCGCGGAGAGGCGGGCTCTTGAACCGCGCCGCTGAATTGGTATGCGTTCTGGAAGGAAGTTGAAATGACCGTTGCCTGCGCGATTTATCTCGGCGGCACGGCGATTGGCTTGAAAAAAAATCCATTCGGCAAGGACGTCGCCAATCTCGGCCTGTACCGGGCGTTGGCCCGATACGCCCCGGGAGACGCGATCAGCTTTCTCTCGTTCAACCGGATGGACAATGACGACGTTGCGGCGGCGTTGTATCCGAACCAACCAGCGAGCAAATCGGTACAGACCACCAGCGTTTTCAACCCCCAGGCCTTGAGCGACGCCGGTACTTTGCTGCGGGCCAGCGCGGATCTGGCGGATCTGGCATGGATGCGCCGCGGCCATGACGACCGGGCCTATTCGATTACCGGCTTGGTCCACACCCTGGCGCCGCCGGCGATGCGGGAATACATCGCCCGGGTGATCGCCGCGCCGATTCAGCCCTGGGACACGATGCTCTGCACCTCGCCATCAGTGCGTGACGCGCTAACGGCGATGTATGAAGGCCATGCGGATTTTCTCGCCGGGCGCTTTGGCGGCGCCGGCAGCAAGCCAAGGCCGTTTCCAGCGATGCCGGTGATCCCGTTGGGCGTCGAGGTTGATGATATCCAGGCGTTGATCGACCAGCCCGGCACCCGCGCCGGCGTGCGCCAGCGACTTGGCATCGGTGCTGATGAGATCGTCGTGCTTTGGGTTGGACGGCTGTCGTTTTTTGAAAAAGCCCATCCCAGCTCGATGTTTCTGGCGCTTGAAGCGGCGGCTCAAAGCACCGGGGCAAAAATTCGGATGCTGAATGTCGGCTGGTTTCCAGGCGGCGAGCAGCACCGCGATCTGTATGAGCAATCCGCCCGCAATCACGCGCCCTCGGTCAACGTCCAATTCCTGGATGGCAACGACCGGGCCTTGGTTGATCGGGTTTGGGCCGGCGCTGATGTGTTTATCTCGCTGGTCGATAACATCCAGGAAACCTTCGGCATCACCCCGATCGAGGCGATGGCGGCAGGACTACCGGTGGTGATGAGTGATTGGGACGGCTACCGCGCCAGCGCCCGTGACGGCGTCGAGGGTTTCTTGATCCCGACCCTGCTGCCGCCGCCCGGCAGCGGCTGGTTGATGGCCCAGCGCCATATCATGAACATGGACAGCTATCAGGGCTATGCCGGCGCGGCGGCGATGCACACAGCGGTCGATATCGGCGCCGCCACGACCGCTTTGGAAGCCTTGATCCGCGACCCGGACCTGCGCCGCCGGATGGGGGAGGCCGGGCGTCAGCGGGCCCGCGCGGTGTTCAACTGGCCGGTTGTCGTCGACCAATTGGTCGCCCATTGGGCCGAGCAGGCGGAACGCCGCGCCAGCGCCGCCTCGCATGACGCCGCGCCGGAGAATTTCACCGTCAGCCCGGTGAAGGGCGACCCGTTCAGCGACTTCGCCGGTTTCGCCACCGCCTCGCTGTCCAACGATATGGTGATGTCGGCGACCAAGGAGGCGCGCGCGCGTTTGGCGGCGGCCCAGGCAACGCCGATCGACGGAATCATGGATATCTGGCGCGGCTCTAGCGCCGACGCGGTGCTTGAGCATCTGCAACAGCAGGGGCCGTGCCGGGTCGACGCGCTGACGGCGCTGCTGGTCGGCCAACCGGCGGAACAGGGGGCTCGGCTGCTGGTCTGGATGGCGAAAATGGGCGTGCTGTCCTGGGCCCGCGAGACCGACGAGGGGTAGCCCGAGCTACAGGATTTCCAGCACTGCCTCGGGAGGCCGTCCCAGAGCCGCCTTGCCGCCGGACAAGACGATCGGTCGTTCGATCAGGATCGGGTTGTCGACCATTGCCTGGATCAGCGCGTCGCGGGATTTCGCCTCATCGGCCAGACCAAGGTCCTTGAACGGGGCCTCCTTGCGGCGCATCAACCCGCGCGGTTGCAGGCCCAGCTTGTCGAGAATGCCGGCCAGGGTCGCGGCGTCCGGCGGGGTGGTCAGATATTCAACGATTTCAATCTCGACGCCCTTGTCCTGGAGCAAGGCCAGGGTTTGGCGGGACTTCGAGCAGCGGGGATTGTGATAGATCGTGACGCTCATTGTTGGTTCCTTTTAGCCTTCGGCCTAGGGTAATTCCTTTTAATCTTCGGTCCAGGCGTCGTAGCGTTGGCGGGTTTCTTCGTTTGGCGGATAGACCCCGCGCAGGGCCTTGCCGGCGCGGATCTCCGAGATAATA
>JAQBUJ010000277.1 GCA_027623845.1 Pseudomonadota bacterium | reverse complement strand
CATCCGTTCCAATGTGGTGTTTTCGCAGCTGGAGGAACACCGGCCCTTCGGCGGCGTCGTACCCGAGGTCGCGGCGCGGGCGCATGTCCAATATCTCGACGGCATAATCGCCCGGGCGATGCGCGATGCCGATCTAAGCTACGCAGACCTGGACGCAATCGCCGCCACCGGAGGACCCGGTCTGATCGGCGGCGTGCTGGTCGGCGCCACTATGGCGAAAAGCATCGCCCTGGCGATGGACCTGCCGTTCATCGCGGTGAACCACCTGGAAGGCCATGCCTTGACCGCACGGCTCACCGATGGGATCGAGTTTCCGTTCCTGCTTTTGCTGGTGTCCGGCGGCCACTGCCAGTTGCTATCGGTCGAGGGGGTTGGGCAGTACCAGCGCCTTGGCACGACCATTGACGACGCCGTAGGCGAGGCCTTCGACAAGACGGCGAAACTCCTCGGTCTGGGTTATCCCGGCGGCCCGGCTTTGGAAAAAGCCGCTATGGAGGGAGACCCGTCGCGCTTCACCCTGCCAAGGCCCATGGTCGGTCGGCCCGGGTGCGACTTCTCGTTTTCCGGCCTCAAGACCGCCGTTCGGCACAAAGTGGCGAGCGTCGAGTCAATGAGCCCGACAGATGTCGCCGATCTCGCCGCTGCGTTCCAAAACGCCGTCGCCGGCAGCCTGGCCAACCGGTGCGCCAACGCGATCACCCTGTTTGAAAGCCTTCATGGCGCGGGCCGGCCTTTCGTCGCGGCAGGCGGGGTCGCCGCAAACCAAACCCTGCGAGCGACGCTGGGCAAGCTGGCTGGATCGCGGGACATGCCTTTCGTCGTCCCGCCGCCGGCGCTCTGCACCGACAACGCGGCAATGATCGCTTGGGCCGGTGTCGAGCGATTTCGTATCGACGCCATCGATGGCCTCGACTTCGCGCCGCGCCCGCGCTGGCCGCTTGACCCTGGCGCCCCGAAGGCGGTTGGCGCCGGGGCCAAGGCTTGAGGAGGGCCGGGGTATGACGATCGAACGCATAGGCGTCGTTGGCGGTGGCGCCTGGGGCACGGCGCTTGGTCATCTCGTTGCCAAGGCCGGACGCCAGAGCCTGCTTTGGGCGCGCGACCCAAAGATCGTCGCATCGATCAATCAGAACCACGAGAACCCGGCCTATCTGAAAGATATCCCGCTGGCCCCCGACCTCAAGGCGAGCGCCGATCTTGCCGAGATTTGCCGAAGCGACGCAATTCTTCTGGTGGTTCCCGCCCAAGCGGTTCGCACCACGCTGGAGACAATGGCGGCGATCGATACAGCCCCGGCGCCGGTAATCTGCTGCGCTAAGGGATTGGAGATCGGATCCGGACTGATGATGTCCGAGGTCGCGGCGCAGAGCCTGGCGACCCATCCATTCGGCTGCCTGTCCGGCCCGACCTTCGCGGCCGAAGCGATACGCGGTGTACCGACCGCGGCAACCCTGGCCATCGCCGACACCGCCCTCGGCGCCGAGATCGCCCGCGCCATCGGCTCTCCGACTTTCCGGCCCTATGTCTCAAGCGACGTCATCGGCGCCGAGATCGGCGGGGCGGTGAAGAATGTTCTGGCGATCGCCTGCGGCGTCGCCGTCGGCCTCGGCTTCGGTGAAAACACCCGCGCCGCGTTGATTACCCGAGGTTTGGCCGAGGCCACCCGGCTTGCGGTGGCCCTTGGCGGACGGGCCGAAACCTTGTCGGGCCTGGCCGGATTGGGCGACCTGACGATGAGCTGCGGCAGCCGCCAGTCCAGAAACTTCCGGTTTGGAGAAGCTTTGGGCCAAGGCATGCCAGTCGAGACCATTCTGACCCATATGGGCGGCGTGGTGGAGGGCCGGCACACGGCGGAAGCGACGGCGCAAAGAGCCGCCGCCTTGGACATCGAAATGCCGATCTGTCACGCCGTGGACGCGGTGCTCAACCACGGCGCCGAGCTGCGAGCCACCATCGATGCTCTGCTGGGTCGGCCATTGCGGGCTGAACGGGATGGCTGAATTTTTCAACGGGAAAAGTTTCGTCCGATCGAAAATACGCTATGTTGATTGACCTATTCGGGGTCCGCGTTGCACGGAAATTCACCCCCTAACAAACCGGTGGTCCGGTATCGGGAGAACGCCCAAATGGCATATTGGCTGTTTAAATCGGAGCCTGGGACTTGGTCCTGGGACGATCAGGTGAAGCGGGGCGCGTTGGGCGAAGGCTGGGATGGCGTACGCAACTACCAAGCCTCGAACAACATGAAGGCAATGAAGGTCGGCGACCAGGGTTTCTTTTATCATTCGGTCAACGAAAAACAGATCGTCGGCATCGTCGAGGTGATCGAGGAATATCATCCAGACGACACCGATGCCTCCGGTCGCTTCGGCATGGTGACGGTAAAGGCGGTGCGTCCGTTCAACCGCCCGGTCACCTTGGCTGAGGTCAAAGCCGACGAGAGGCTCGCTGAATTTGGCCTGGTTCGCCAGTCGCGCCTGTCTGTGGTGCCGGTGACCGAGGCGCAATGGGCAATGCTCTGCGCCATGGGAGAAACTCCCGCTTAATCGAAATCTGGCTCCGGCTCGGCGATGCGCACGGTAACGAAAGCCCGTGGATCCCCCTCGCCAGCCATCCGCCGCTTAATCAACACAACCCATATTGCAGTGCCAAGCAGGCCAATCGAAATGGGTCCCAACCACCGCGCCGCTTCCGGCAACATCGTCAAATTGCCAACACTGACCCCCGTCGCGGCGGCGGTGACGCCGGCCAACATGCGGGCCCCATGGGTGACTAACCAATGGTGGGGGTCCGCCGGTAAACGGCGAAATCGTCTCATATCACCGAGCGCCAACATCGCGCCGGCCAAGCCAATCGCAATCATCAACAACGGTTTGCCGCCCCGCGCCAGCACAGCCTGAAAGTCCAGCGGCACGGCGATCATTCCCCAAGCGGCCATCGCGCAACAGGCGATCAAGATGAATTGCGCCAAACCTTTATCGAGAGCGCCGGGGCGAGTTGGCCCGACAGTGTCACGCGGGACCGAGCGCTTCAGATAGAGCACCCGATAGCCTGAGATCACCAGATAACCACTCAGCACCGCAAGCATCAGGACGAAATGTTGATTGGCCGCGATGCTTGTCCAAATGGCGCTGGCGGTTGCCATGATCATCGACCAGAAAAACACCTTGCCCGCCAAACGGTGAGCCCCACCGCCCTTGGCGGCACAAAGAGCGACCGGCGCCGCCACACAGGCCAATGACCCGCATCCTAAATAAAGCCAAGCAATCAGTGTTTCAGGCATTACGTTTTCTTCTGCGACATATCGCGACCCTATCGGGGTGGACGGAACGGGTTAGAACCAAGCATTCTGGCAAAATGCAGGCATGAACCCAAGTGAGGAACCATGAACCAGCTCGACATCGCCGATTGTGTCAATGAAACCTGCCCTTGGTCGGGCAAACCGGTGCAACCCGACTCACTGACCAGATATAACGGCCAGGTCGTCGGGTTTTGCAACACCGGTTGCCGTGACAAGTTCGAGGGCGCCATACGTCATTTCGACAGCGCCAAAGCAAACTCGGCTCGGTAGCGATCCTACAGAAACGTCAAAACACCGCCAGTTCGGCGCGCCTCGAAGGCCCGCTACCGTTTCAGCACCGGGGTTTTCACTGTTTCTCAGGTTCGCTTATCTTTCAATTTGTTCATGATTTGTTCTTAAATAACCAACCTCTTGCGAGTGGCCGCATGGGCGACTATGGTCCGGGCCGAGCACTGAATTGATGAGGATGGATCATGGCCGAGGTTGGCGGCGTCGCGGGCGATCAACTTCGCTCCTATATCGAGCGGATCGAGCGTCTGGAAGAAGAGAAAGCGGCCCTGGCGGCCGACATTCGCGAAATCTATTCCGAGGCCAAGGGCAACGGTTTCGACGTCAAGATCATGCGCCAGATCATCCGGCTCCGGAAACTCGACCGCGATGACCGCCAGGAGCAGGAAGAACTGCTACAACTCTATCAGCACGCGATCGGCATGGTGTAGCCACACCACGACTAGGCTCTGTCGCCCAGAATATACACACGCCAGATCGCACCCACCGGAGATCGGACGGTGAAAACCCCATGTCACCTGCCATGACGCCGAAAGAAAAGCTCCGCCCGATTAGCGGTTTTCCGGAATGGTTGCCGGAATACCGCATGGTCGAGCTCGAATGGATCGACAAGCTTCGGGCGGTCTTCGAAAGCTTTGGCTTCGCCTCGATAGAGGCGCGGTCGGTCGAGCCGGTCGAGGTGTTGTTGAAGCAAGGCGATACCGACAAGGAAATTTATTCGATCGGTCGGCTGCTGGCCGACCCGGACGACAAGGCGGAGCCGACCTACGCCCTGCATTACGACATGACCGTGCCGATGGCGCGTTATGTCGCGGCGAACATGAACGACCTGACTTTTCCATTCAAACGCTATCAGATTCAAAAGGCCTGGCGCGGCGAGCGCCCCCAAGAAGGCCGGTTCCGAGAGTTTCTGCAATGCGATGTCGACGTCGTTGATACCCGCGAAATTCCGTTGCATTTCGATGCGGAAATCCCGGTCGTCATGCACGAGGCGGTGAACGCGATCGGCGCCGGGCCACTGGTCACCAAAATTAACAATCGCAAAGTCCTGGAGGGCTACTACGCCGGGCTCGGCATCACCGATACCGCGAACGCCATCCGGATTATCGATAAACTCGACAAGATCGGCGCCAAGGGCGTCGGTACAATGCTCGGCGATGAACTAGGCCTCGATGGGGACGCCATCGCCAAGGTTCTGGGGCTCGCCGAAATTCGCGGCAATGATGCATCGGTCGTCCAACGGGTCAAAGCGCTGGGTGTAAAATCCGACTTGCTGGATCAGGGGTTGGACGAGCTGCATTTCGTGATGCGGGAATTGGAACGTTACCCAGAGGGCACATTCGTCGCCGATCTCTCGATCGCCCGCGGCCTCGCCTATTACACCGGGACGGTCTATGAGGCGAAATTCGCTGACTTTCCCGACTTTCCAACGGTTTGTGGCGGTGGGCGATACGACAATCTGGTCGGCGACCTGATCAGCAAGCGGTTGCCGGGGATTGGGATTTCGATTGGCCTGACCCGGATCTTCGCCAAGCTAATGCGCGAAGGTCGCATCCAGGCCGGACGTAAGGCGCCGACCGACATTTTGGTCATTCACACCCAGGGCGCACCCTATTCGTTGATCCGAGAGACGGCCGGCGCACTGCGCGCCCGTGGCCTGAAGGTCGAGCAATATCACGAAGAC
>JAQBUJ010000276.1 GCA_027623845.1 Pseudomonadota bacterium | reverse complement strand
CTGCAGCGAAAGGAATTCCTGCGTGTGGCTGCGGAATTCGAAGCCGCCTCGGCGCGCCGCGACCCCGTCGGGATCCTGCGCTGTGATAGCGAGTTCAACAATCTCTGCATCTCGGCGATGAACAACGAGCACGCCACCAAGATGTGCCGCTTACTGTACCCCTTGTCGCGCCGGTTCTGGTTTAGCCATCATGGGCGCGCCGGGGATATCAAGCTTGGCCCAAGATTGCATGCCCAGGCCGCGCGCGCCGTCGCCGAGGGTGATCCTGACAAGGCCGCCGCCGCCTTCGGTCGGATCAACGATTATCTGGAAAGCTTCATTCGCGCCAATATGTATCAATAGGCGAGCCGTTTAAGCCAAGCCGCTCTTGCGCGTTGGCAGGGGGGGTGGCAGTGTCCGGCGTCATGAGTGAGCGAATTCCCGACGATCTATTATGGGATATCTGGTACTTCGCGCTGCCATCAGCGGCGTTGGTGGCCGGTCGTCTGGTTGCGCGCACGTTGTTGGGGGAGCCGGTGGTTTTTGGACGCCAACCCGATGGCGCCGCCTTCGCCCTGCGTGATATTTGCCCACACCGTGGCATCCCCCTTAGCGATGGCCGTATGGCCGGCGATGAGGTTGAGTGCTGTTACCATGGCTGGCGCTTTGGCGCCGACGGTGTGTGCACCGGCATTCCCTCGTTGGTCGACGGCCAGGAGATCGACGTGTCGCGAATCCGGGTCCGGCGCTATCCGATCAGCGAAGCGGCGGGGTGTCTTTTGATTTTCATGGCCTCGGATTCGGCCAAGGAGATCGACCCGCCGCCACCGCCGAGCTTGCCGCCGGTTGCCGACCGACCGAGACTGACGGAGGTTCTCGAATTTCCCTGCCATGTCGACCATGCGGTTGTCGGGCTCATGGATCCGGCGCATGGGCCTTTCGTGCATAGATCCTGGTGGTGGTGTTCGCGCCAGTCGATCCATGCCAAGGAGAAGCGTTTTGGTCCGTCCGAGCTTGGCTTCTCGATGCTGCGGCATGCACCGTCCAGCAATTCGGCGGCCTACAAATTGTTGGGCGGCGAGATGACCACCGAGATCTCGTTTCGACTGCCGGGCATCCGCATTGAACATGTCGAGGCCGGGCGGAACGCGCTTGTCGGTCTAACGGCGGTGACACCGATCACGGCCGAGACAACCATGATCCATCAGTTGATGTATTGGACCATGCCTTGGCTTTCGGCGCTGAAGCCGGTGCTGCGCCCCTTCGTGCGCAAGTTTCTGCGTCAGGATCGCGATATCGTTGTCAAACAGCAACGCGGCCTCAGTCACGATCCGACCCTATTGTTAATCAACGATGCCGATGTTCAGGCGAAATGGTATTACCGTCTGAAGAAGGCGCACGCCCAATCGTTAAAAGATGGCGCGCCTTTCGAGAACCCGGTGCGCGAGACCACGTTGCGTTGGCGTAGTTAAGGCCAGCGACGGTGCAATATCTCCGTTTCGTCAAAAGCAATCTCAGGTTCCTCGGTTTTGGCTATCTGATCGCCTTCATTTCGACCTTCGGGCAGACCTTTTATATCGCGATGTATAGTGGCGAGTTGCGTGCCGCTTTCGATCTCAGCCACGGTGATTTCGGGAACATTTATGCAATCGGAACGCTGAGCAGCGGCATATTGTTAATATGGGTCGGCAAATTAATCGATCGGGTTGACCTTAGGGTTTATGCCCTGCTGCTTTGCGCTGGGATGGCGCTGGCGTGTGTCGTGATGTCCTTCGCCCAAGGGGTGGTGATGCTGACGGTCGCGATTTTCCTGCTGCGGATCACCGGGCAGGGGCTGCTGAGCCAAGCGGCAACGGTGACCATGGCGCGGTATTTCGATGACTTCAGCCGGGGGCGGGCGGTTAGCCTTGCAGCACTTGGATTTCCAACTGGCCAGGCATTGTTTCCCGCCCTTTCGGTGGTGGTGCTGGTCTGGTTGCCGTGGCGCGACGTCTGGCTGGCCAGCGCGATTGCGTTGATAACCGTGATCCCGCCGCTGCTGCTGTGGTTGCTCAAAGGCCATGGCGCCCGGCATGCGGCGTTCCTGGAACGTGCCGGTGGGCTGAAAGACCGGGCCGCCGCCGTGGCCCGGCGGCAATGGACCCGGACACAGGTGCTTCGCGATGCTCGGTTTTTCCTGGCGATGATGGCAATGATGTCCACCGCCTTCATCATCACCGGCCTTAACCTCCACCAAGTGCATTTGGTCGAAAGCAAGGGCTGGGAGTTGTCGCTCTATGCGTCCTCATTCGCCATCTATGCGGTCTGTCAGGTCGGTATTTCGGTGGTTACCGGCATGCTTGTCGATCGCTATGGGGCGGTTCGGATAACGCCGTTCTATATGCTGCCGTTGGTCGGTGCGACATTCGTTATCGCCGGGTTTGACTCGCCGTTCGCCATCATTGCCTTCATGGCGCTTGCCGGGACCACTGGCGGGGCCGGGGCCACCATCGTTTCGACGATCTGGGTGGAACTGTACGGCGCTCTGCATCTGGGATCGATCAAGGCGATGGTCGCCGGCATTCAGGTGATTTCAAGCGCGTTGGGACCAGCGGTGTTCGGTTGGTTGATCGATGGTGGTGTCAGCATCGAGGCGATCTCCGCCGCCTGCGGGGTTTACGCTTTCGGCGGTTGCGTCCTGCTGGCGGCGCTGTTCAGGCCACGATTGCTGACATTCTGGCGGGTCTGAGCTTTTGGGTCGCGGCGATCGTTACGCCGGGTCGCGAAAATACTCGGCCATGGCGCCCACTGTGGTGGCGATATCCGCTTCTTTGACGTCCCGGTGAACTACCAGACGGAAGGTCGGCGGCCGACCGCCGATCTTGATGCCCTTCGAGAGCATATGCGCCTGTAAGCCGTCGCGCTGTGCACCGTCGACCTGGATGAACACCATGTTGGTGTTGGCGCCTTGCGGCTCGGTGGTGATTTCCGGGATCTGCGCCAATTCGGATGCAAGACGCGTCGCCAGTCGGTGGTCCTCGGCCAGGCTGTCGACCTGTTCACGCACCGCCACCAGCCCGCAGGCGGCGAGAATGCCGGCCTGGCGCATGCCGCCGCCGAGCATCTTGCGGGCCCGGCGGGCCTCCTTGATGAAATCAGCGGTGCCAACCAGGACCGAGCCCACCGGGGCGCCCAGCCCCTTGGACAAACAGAGCGAGACCGTATCGAAGCCGCGCGTCAGGTCCTTTGGCGAGCATTGGTTGGCGATCGCCGCGTTCATCAGTCGGGCGCCATCGAGATGACTGGCAAGTCCATGCTGCTTCGCTAAACCGGTCGCCTCGGCCATGTATTCCGGGGTTAGCGACTTACCGTTATGGGTGTTCTCGAAACAAATCAGCTTGGTGCGCGGATAATGTATATCGTCGGACTTGATCCGCGACTCGACGACCGCCAGGTCGACGCTGCCGTCATCGAGCACCGGCACGGTCTGTGGAATGATCCCACCAAGCGCGGCGGTACCGACCGCCTCGGCTTTGTAGATGTGATAGCCCTCGCCGATGATGTACTCCTCGCCGCGTCCGCAATGGGTCAGAACGGCGGTGAAATTCGACTGCGTGCCCGAGGTGACATACATGCCGGCCTCGAAGCCGAGCATGTCGGCGACCGTTTCCTCTAGCTCGATGATCGTTGGATCGTCGCCATAGACATCGTCGCCGACCTCCGCTGTGGCCATGGCTTCGTACATGCGGGGTGACGGTTTGGTCACCGTGTCGCTGCGCAAATCGATCATCATGCGGTCTTTCGATTGGGGTCGGCGAATTCGCCAATGTCGATTGTGATACGCGCTCAAGCGCCGGTCAATCGAGTGATTATCCGAGGAACGCGCCGCCATTGACATGGATGGTTTGGCCGGTGATGAACGCGCCGTCCGGACGGACCAGATGCCGGACCATCGCAGCGATCTCCTCGACACGGCCAAACCGTCCCAGGGGGATGTTTTGCGCCGCTCCGCTGGCCGGTCGAGCGCCGGCCGAGGCGCCGCGCACGGTGTCGATCGCACCGGGGGCCACGCAATTGCAGGTGATCCCATGCGGCGCCAACTCCCTCGACAGCGCTCGGATGAGGCCTTCGAGCCCGGCCTTGGATGCCGAGACATGGCAGCGATCAAGCGTCCCGACGCGGTGCGAAACACCGGACAGTGCGACGATCGCGCCGCCGCCGCGTTCAACCATCAGCGGCGCGCCGGCCCGCGCCAACAGGAACGCACCATCCAGGGCCACCGACAATATCTCGCGCCATTCATCGAATTCCATTTCCAGGAACGGTGTCTGACGGCGTAGCCCGGCATTGCTGACCAGAATATCCAGCCCGCCCATCTCCGCTTGCACCGTCTCGATCATCGCCGCCACCGCCGCCGGGTCTGAGACGTCGGCGATACAGCCGATCGCCGTGCCGCCGGACGCCCGCACCGCCTCGACCGTCTCGTCGACGGCTGATTGGTCGGAGCGGCCATTGACGACGATCGCCGCGCCGTCATCGGCCAGGGCCAAGGCGATGCCGCGACCGATGTTCTTGCCGGCTCCGGTGACCAGAGCGATTTTTCCGTCGAGCGGTCTGCTAGGCATGATGATCTCCGTTGTCGAAGAGGGGGATCTTAGCGGTGACGCGCCGCCCGGCAAATGTCTCTCGCGGGTCGCAGATGGGTTGCGCGGGAGGGATGATTGTTCCACCGTGCCGGCTCGCCTATAAGAGACGGGGCCCAAATTAGGGCCATGAAACACGCGCGGAGACCCTGGATCATGTCGAAACTCAAGCTCGCCGTCATTCCCGGAGATGGCATCGGTTGGGAAGTGGTGCCCGAAGGCATCAAAGTTTTGGAGGCGGTTGGCGCCAAATATGACATCCAATACGAGTTCACCGAATATGATTGGGGCTGTGAGCGGTATCATAAGACCGGCAAATTGATGCCGGATGATGGCATTGAAACGCTGAAGGGGTTCGACTCGATCTTCCTTGGGGCTTGCGGCTATCCCGGTGTGCCGGACCATGTTTCGCTCTGGGGGTTGCTGATCCCGATCCGCCGCGAGATGAAGCAATATGTGAACCTGCGTCCGGTGCGGATGCTCAAGGGCATGCCGTGCCCGTTGGCCAATCGCGGCCCGGAAGATATAAATTTCTGGGTGGTGCGTGAGAATAACGAAGGCGAATACTCGGAAATCGGCGGGCGGCTGCACCGTGGCACCGAATATGAGGTGGCCGTCCAGGAATCGGTGTTCGCCAAACACGGCACCGACCGGATCATGCGCTATGCTTTTG
>JAQBUJ010000275.1 GCA_027623845.1 Pseudomonadota bacterium | reverse complement strand
CCGATAAGAATCCCTCTTCAGCGAAAATACCAGCCTTTTTCGGGTCCGCGGAGAGTCGGGGTATACTTAAAATTTCTGACAGTCCGAGTGTGCGTTTGAATTGATCGAGTATAAGGTTCCATTGAATATAGAGCAATTTCCGCTTGACGATTATCTGTGGCGGTTGTCGACTTGGTTTTACGTATCGTCGAACAATGAACGATTATTGGGCGATCAAAGAACGCAATTGGGCTCGCCTGTTTGGCAGGCTTTTCTGGTGTCTTGATCAACCATGACACGGATGATCGAGGCAGGGCCCGGGGAGTCGCGAACAGCGTCGGATATGGCGGCAAGGCCCGATCTAAAAACGTTGGAAGCTGGGAGGAAACATGAAAAACGATAAGCCGACCGCGACACTAGAAAGCGGCAAAAAGATCGAGCGAGTTTTCCGCACCGTCACTAGGCGCAAGGTGCTAAGCGGTGGCGTTGCCGCGACAGCCGCCCTGGCGGCTCCTGCCTTCCTGCACAAGACCGCCGAGGCGGCGACCGGTCCGATCAAGATCGGTTTGCCGACCGTTGTCACCGGCGGTTACGCCGAATTGGGCAGTCATGTCATCCGCACATCCAAGCTCGTCGCGAACATGGTCAATGGCAGCGGCGGCATCCTCGGCCGGCAGATCGAATTCGTGGTGGCGGACACCCAGGGCGATCCCGCCGCCGCTGTGCGCAAGACCCAAGAATTGGTCGAACGACACGGTTGCCACCTCATCACCGGGGTAATCGTGTCCTCAGAGGCGCGCGCGATCATGCCGAAACTCAAGGAATGGGACACGCTGTTTGTCTCCCATGGCAATGGTGACGGTCGCCTGACGACGCCGAAGTTTCTGGTGCCTAACTTCTTCCGCGCGAATGTCTCCGCCCCGATGGGAGCCAGGGCGCTGGCGCTCTATCTCAAGGACGATCCGGCCAAGGATTACATCGCGGTGGGCTCTGACTATGCCTGGGGCCAGTCCAGCGTAAAGGCGTTCGATGAGCAGATATCAAAATTGGGCAAACAACTTGTTGATCGGATCATGACACCGGTCGGCAACAAGGATTTTGCAACCTATATCACCAAGGTCATGCGTTCTGGCGCCAAGGGTTGCTACGTCGCGTTGCAAGGTGACGAGGCGCGGGCGTTTTACACCCAGGCCACCCAATATGGGCTCGCGGCGAAGATGCCGCTCTATACCGAGATTGTCTCGCAGTCGAACATCAAGGCGCTTGGCAAATCGGCGGCCGGACTGGTCGGTGGATCGCGTTATGCCTATACCCAGGACACCCCGCAGAACAAAGCCTTCGTACAGGCCTTCACCAAGGCTCATCCGGGTCAGTTGCCGGATTGGACCGATGGCGAGATCTATCAGGCGCTGGCCGTGCTTTTCGCCGGGATGAAGAAAGCCAACTCGGCCGAGCCCGATGCATTGGTCGAGGCGCTGGAGGATCTTGAGGTCACCAGCATCAAGGGCGCCATCAAGATCCGTAAATGTGACCATCAGGGAATGAATCCCGGCATCGTGGTCAAGGTTGTCGATGGTCCCCATGGCGCTGCGCCAGAGATCGTCAAGATCTATTCACGGGAAGTGGCGACGCCGGACTGCGGCAAGACAACCTTCAGTTCGTAACCATGGTCGAATGCCATGAGGGGGTGGGCAACCATCCCCTCTGGTTCGCCAACCCTCTTTCTTTTCGTCGCCGTCGGGGCACATGGATTTCTTAGGTTTCATTTTGACCCAATGCCTCAACGCGTTGTCTCAGGCATCGGTTTTGCTTTTCCTCGCCTGTGGTCTGACGTTGATCTTTGGCATCATGCGCATCATCAATTTCGCGCATGGCGCGATCTTCATGCTCGGCGCTTACGTTGGTCACACCGTCGCGGTTCTGACCGGGCAGTTCTGGTTGGCCTTGATCGCCGCCCCGTTAGTGGTCGCCGGGGTTGGAGCGCTGTTCGAAATGTTCCTGCTCAGCAGGCTCTACGCCCGGCGCGATGGCGGCGCGTATTTGATGATCACCTTTGGTTTGGCGATCGTCTTGTCAGAAGCGGTGCGTCTGATATGGGGCGCTCAGCCCAAGGGCATCGACTTGCCCGAGGTGTTGACCGGCATTGTGTTTCTGTTAGATCAGCCGTTCCCGGTCTACCGACTGTTCCTGATCGGACTTGGCGTCTCCGCCTCAATCGCGCTCTGGCAGTTCCTGGAGCGCACCCGTACCGGGTTGTTGATCCGGGCGGTCTCGCAGAACCCGGAGATGGTTCATGCGCTTGGCACCGATATTCGGATCGTGCGCACCGGTGTCTTTGCCCTGGGCTGTGGGCTGGCGGCTTTCGGCGGAATTCTGGCGACGCCACTGTTCGGCGCCTATCTGGCGATGGGAAACAATGTCGTCGTCGACGCCTTCGTGATCGTGATCATCGGCGGCATGGGTAGTTTCCTTGGCTCGGTTATCGGCTCGATCATGGTCGGCTTTGTCCAGGTGTTTGGCGCCTACTATTTTCCAAGCCTAGCGCTGTCGTTGCTTTATCTTTTGATGCTTACCGTGTTGATCGTGCGGCCGGGTGGCCTGCTCGGCAAGGAGGAGTAGTGCGGGCACGCGGACTTTTCATATTAGTTATCGCCGCCGCCGCTGGCTTCGGGATGCCACATCTGCTGCCGGGCTATCTGGTCAATATCGTGACTGAGGCGCTGATCTTCGGGCTGTTTGCCATGAGCTTGGATTTGATGATCGGCTACACCCGGTTGGAATCCTTCGGCCATGCCGCCGCCTACGGGCTTGGCGCTTATGCCTCGGCGCTGCTGCTTTTAAGCTTCGATATCCCCATGCTGATCGTCATTCCGATGGCGGCGATCATCACTGGCGTCGTCGCCATGCCCATAGCCTGGGTTTGCACGCGCTCGACCGGCATTTCCTTCGCCATGTTAACCTTGGCTTTCGCACAGCTGTTTTATGCCTCAGTTTACCAGTTCAAGGATTTCTCCGGCGGGTCCGACGGCATCGCCGGGATCGCCCGGCGGGCCGGGCCGTTCGGCATCGACTTTTTTCAGAGCAAGATTGGCTATTTTTACCTGGTTTTGATCATCCTCATTCTTGCTTTCCTGTTTTGTCGCTCTCTGGTCGCCTCGCCATTCGGGCAGGTTTTAGCTGGTATTCGCGAGAACGAGGTCAAGACCCGCACGCTTGGATACAATACCCGCGCCTATCGGATGGCGACCGTCGTGCTGGCTTATGCGTTTGGCGGTCTCGCTGGCGCGCTCTATGCGCCACTCGCCGGGTTCGCCAGCCCGGAACTGTTCTTCTGGCGGTTGTCGGGGATGGTCCTGATCATGGTGATTATCGGCGGTCGCGGCACGCTTGTCGGACCAATCTTAGGTGGCGCAGTGTTTCTGTTTCTTGAGCATGAACTATCCGCCTTGCCGATGGTTAGGGAACTGTGGCCATTGATCTTCGGCTCGATCTTCATTGCCGTCATTCTGTTCGCCCCACAGGGTCTTTGGGGACTGTTCCTGAGTTGGCGAGACAAGCGACGCATCGCCGTGGTCTCGAAATCCCAAACGGATGCGCCTCATGCCGCTTCTTGAATGCCGAGGGCTGACTCGTAATTTTGGCGCTCTCGTCGCCGTCGACGCGGTAGATCTCACTGTCGAACCGGGTGAAATTCGCGCCGTGATCGGCCCAAACGGCGCCGGCAAGTCGACGTTTTTCAACCTGATCAACGGCATGCTGCGACCCACCGCAGGATCGGTGTTGTTCGACGGCAAGGACATCACTGGACTGGCCGCGCATCGGATCGCCCGACACGGTATCTCTCGAACCTTCCAGTTGACGCATCTGATGCCTGACCTGACGGCGCGGGAAAATGTACGACTCGCGGCCCTGGCCAGCAGTCCCGGGCGTTGGCGAATTGTCGGCGGCGCGGATATTCTGGAGCGCGCCGGTGAAGCCGCCGACCGGGCCATGGAACGGCTTCGCCTGGCGCCCTTTGCATCGATGAAGGCCAACGAGCTTTCCCACGGTGACCAACGGTTG
Organism: Pseudomonadota bacterium; assembly: GCA_027623845.1. Lineage (GTDB taxonomy): Bacteria > Pseudomonadota > Alphaproteobacteria > Thalassobaculales > Thalassobaculaceae > JADHLJ01. The sequence goes on along the minus strand of JAQBUJ010000275.1, from coordinate 1,236 downwards.
CTGGAAGTCGCCATGGCGTTGGCGCAGAACGCGCGGCTGTTGTTGTTAGACGAACCAACCCAAGGCCTGTCGATCGAGGAAACCGAGCGCGCGGTGCATATCCTTCGCGAAATGTTGAACGGCGAGGATCTGACCGTCATGCTGGTCGAGCATGACATGGAGGTGGTCTTCAAGCTCGCCGATCGCATTACCGTCCTGCATCGCGGCCGAGTGATCGCTGATGGAGAACCCGAGGAGGTGCGCCAAAACGCCGAAGTCCAAAACGCTTATCTCGGAGGCTTCGACTGATGCTTCGGGTCACCGGCCTCAACACGTATTACGGCACCGGCCACATCCTGCAGGGTGTAGACCTGGAGATAGAAAAGGGCCAAATCGCTGCTGTTCTGGGGCGCAACGGCGTTGGCAAGACAACGACGGTTCGTTCAATCATGGGGTTGGTCCCGCCGCGCTCTGGCGAGGTTTGGCTCGGCGACACCAACATGGCCGGCTGGGCGCCGTATCGCGTGGCTCGCGCCGGCGTCGCCTATGTGCCGGAAGGACGGATGATCTTCCCGGACCTGACGGTAATCGACAATCTGCGGGTCGCCGAGCGCCGACCAGCGAAAGTCTGGCCGATGGAGCGATTGCTTGAGCTGTTTCCGTCCCTTGCCGACCGTAGAGCCCATAAAGGCTCGCAGTTGTCCGGCGGCGAACAACAAATGCTAGCCGTGGCCCGCGCGCTGATAACCGATCCAACGGTCATGCTGTTCGATGAACCTAGCCAGGGACTGGCCCCATTGGTGGTCCGCGAACTCGCCGGCGTTATCCGCCGATTGCGCGATGAAGGCGTGACCGTGCTTCTCGTCGAGCAAAACCTCAAACTGGCCGAGGCGGTGGGCGACATCGTCTATGTCATGGTCAAGGGTCGCATGATGTATCGCGCGCCGATCGCTCAATTTCAATTGGAACGCGAATCCGTCAAATCGAAATATCTAGCGCTATAGGAACGGCGCGGCCAACTGGTTCACCTTTGGGATCGGCGCATTCGAAGCCCACCATCCCCTCGACCTTGCCTTTGTCATTACCCTTGCCGGGACGGCCATAGCGATCCTCGAACACATAATGCGATTGCTGGGCCGCGAACAGGGTGCTGCGTTTGCGGGTGCCATCGCCAAGGATCTTCGCCACCGCCAGCCGGGTGTTGTCGTACAGGATCGACACCGGTATGCCGCCGAAGAAGGCGAAGGCCGATACATG
>JAQBUJ010000274.1 GCA_027623845.1 Pseudomonadota bacterium | reverse complement strand
CGACACCCGCCAATGGATGCGGTCTTCTTCGGGGGGATAGTCGCCGGCCGCCTTGTGCACCAGACAGCGGTTATCCCAGATCACGATATCGCCGACCCGCCATTGATGGGTATAGCCGGCGTCGGGCACGATCATCCGCTCGACAAGGTCATCGATCACTTCGTCGCTTTGGGCCGGCTCCAGACCCTCGATATAAAGGATCTTCCCCGGATCGAAGTAGAGCGACTTGCGTCCGGTTTCCGAATGGGTGCGGATCATCGGGTGAAAGGCCGGCGGCTCGTGCCGATCTTCCGGGTTCAGCAACGCGGTCTGGCCGATGCGCCCACCATAGGTGAAGGCGCCGTTCCGGCCGTCCAACAGCGTCTTCAGCCGGTCGGGCAAGGCCTCATAGGCCATATACATGCTGGAAAAATGAGTGTCGCCGCCGGTGCTCGGCACCGCCAGGGCATAGAGCTTGGTGGCCTTGAACGGAATCTCGTCGTAGGCCCCATCGGTATGAAAACCCTCGGCGCCGCGCCGGTAGATCGCCTGATCCAAACTGCCGTCGGGTCGGAATTTGTCGGTGCCCAGCATGGTGATTTCCGGGTAATCCGGATGTCGGGTGGACTTCGAGGGATGCGGGATGATGACGCCGAAGCGCCGGCTGTAGCGCAAGAAATCCTCAATCTCCAGCTCCTGGTCGCGGACCACGGTGACGCCGTATTGCAGCCAGGCTTGGTAGATCGGCGCAAAACCCGCGTCATCGAGTTGCTTGACGTCGACGCCGGTGATCTCGCCGCCGGTATGCGGGCCCATCGGTCGGATAGTCAGCATCGCGAAAGCTCCCCTACAGGTTGGACATCACTTTTTGAGAAAACTCCTGCGCAAAGGCCCATTTCTCGTCGACGCCGGTGGCGAACATCAGCTCTTGCAGGCCGGCGCTTTCCAGGGCGCGGATCTGCTCGATCAACGCATCCGGCGTGCCGACCATACAGGTGGCGCGGATCAGCTCTTCGTTGATCAGCTCAGCTTCACCAGGATGCATGGCGGTGTAGTGGAACTCATGGGTGCGAAAATGGCGGTGCTCCGGCGGCGTTTGTTCAACCAGGGCGCAGTAGTCCTTCCAGATCGGCTTGAGGAAATCCGGTGGGTCGATGCCTTTTTCGTGCACCTCGTCATAGAAGTAATAGACGCTGGCCATCACGTTGGGGCCGATCATCTTGACGATACGCTCGCTATCCACCGCCTCGCCCGGTTGCAACAACGCGATATTGGTCAGCGCACAATTGACGAAACCATCGGCGGAACGACCGGCCCGCGCCGCGCCCTGGCGGACATGAGCCATCGCCTCGGCCGGGGCGATGCCGCGCGGCGGGATGGCGAAGACCAGGCCATCGCCGTATTCACCGGCCAACCCCATGGCTCGCGGCCCGAAGCCGGAGACATAAAGCGGTATCTTCGGCTCCAGGTTCATATATTTGGTTTCGTGCATCAGCATCTTGATCGGCTTGGTGACGCCATTGAAGGTGTAGTCGACGACCTCGCCGCGTAGCAGCGCACTCAGCACCTTCAAATAATCCTCGTAGTCTTTTATCCGCATCGGCTTTTGGCCCATGGTCCGCATCGCCGTATTGCCGGTGGCGATGCCAAGCATGACCCGGCCCGGCGCCAGACGGTTCAAGGTCGCCATCGCCGCCGCCTGCACCGGCGGTATCCGGGTGCCGCAGATCGCCGTGCCCGGACCGATGCGCAATGTGGTGGTCTGCTGGGCAGCCAGCGCCATCACCGCATAGCAGTCGGAGAACATCATCTGGCTATCGGTCACCCAAACCGAGTCATAGCCCAGGTTCTCAGCATGGGTGAAGAAGCCGATTTCGTCGATATTGGCCATCACACAGGCGCCGAACTTCATTTCATATCCCTTCGATAGCGGGGGCGATCAAACCGCACGATAAACTCACCAACAACGCCAAGCATTTGGCCAGAGGGGACCCTGATAGACAAGCCGGGATAAACAAGCCGCGTGAACAGGCTGAGCCCACGCTCATTGCTCCGGGCCTGCCGTTCGGCCTCTGATCAGGTCGGCCCCCTTCTCGGCGATGGCGATCGTTGCGGCAAAGGTGTTCGCCGAAGGCAGCATCGGCATGATCGAGGCATCGATGACCCGCAATCCCTCGACGCCGTGAACCCGCAATGCGTCATCGACCACGGCGCGGGCGTCGTTCTCCGGCCCCATTCGGCAGGTGCCAACGAGGTGATAGCCGGTATTGCCGCGCCGGCGGGCGAAATAGAGCAAATCATCGTCGCTGTCCACCTCGGAACCGGGCAGTGTTTCGCTATCGAAGAACGGCGCCAGTTGAGGGCTGTTGAGCAACCCGCGCGCCAATCGCAACCCCGCCAGGGTGATCCGCTGGTCGGCTTCGGCTTGCAGGTAGTTGGGCTGCACGATCGGCGCTTCATAAGGATCGCGCGAGCGGGCCCGCACATAGCCGGCGCTTTGCGGGCGGGGCTGCGCCGCGCCACAGGTCATCCCCGGATAGTCATCGAGAACATAGACCCGCCCATCCTTGAAACTTCCCGGCGTGAACAGGATCCTCAGATCGCTCTCTTCCAAGTCCGGGTGGGATTTACCGTGTACGAAGGCGACGGTCGGACAGAGCCCAAGCACGCTGGGCTTGCCGCTCAACCATTTCACGAATTCCAAGGGCAGCCGGGGCCAGCGCGCATATTCGTTAATGGTCAGCACGTCACGCGCCCGCGCGGTCATCCGCACCGAATAGTGATCCCGCAGGTTCTCCCCCACTCCGGCCAAGGGGACCCGCACCGGCACCCCGAGATCCTGCAATAGTTCGGCTGGCCCGATACCCGAAAGCTGCAACAGCTTGGGAGAGTTGACGGCGCCGGCGCTGAGGATCACCTCACGGCGCGCATGCACCACATGCTCGGCGCCAGCGCCGTCGCGATACCGCACACCGGTGGCTTTTTTCCCGTCCATGACCAGCTCGACAACCTGGGCGCGGGGGCGCAGAGACGTCGCCGGTCGGCGCAACGCCGGTCGCAGGAACGCGTCGGCGGCGCTGACCCGCTTGCCCTTGTGGATGTAACGTTGAAAATATCCGGCGCCGAACTGAAAACCGGCATTGTAGTCGGCGATCCGCGGAATCCCCATCCCCTCGGCGGCGTCAAGGAAGGCCTCGGCGAGCGGGTTGATCCAATCCATGTCGGTGATCGGCAGCTCTCCGGTACGCCCGCGAAAGTGATCGTCTCCCGGCCCCAGGCGCCGCTCGGAGCGTTTGAAATACGTCAGCAGGTCGTCGAATCCCCAGCCTCGATTGCCCATCTGCGCCCAAGTATCGAAGTCCGCCGCCTGGCCGCGATTATAGACCATGCCGTTGATCGAGCTTGATCCGCCGACCACCCTGCCTTGGGGAATAGCCACCGTGCGTCCACCAAGCCCCGGCGACGGTTCGGTCATGAAGGGCCAGACAAAACGATCGCCATAGAGGGTTTTGACAAACCCGGCGGGAATGGCGATGAAGGGATGCCGGTCCTGGCCGCCGGCTTCGAGCACACACACGCTGGTTGCGTTGTCCTCGCTCAGGCGGTTGGCCAATACGCAGCCCGCCGCGCCGGCCCCGACAATCACATAGTCAAACGTATCCATCGCTGGATTTCCTTAGCTTATAGCCACCCGCGCCGCGCTAAACCCGTCTCTGGCGCGGCGGTTTCCACCCTAGCCGGGCGCCATCGGCCTCGCGAGGGTTTCCCGGCTCCCGGTTCCGCAGACTTCATATCTGTTCACCGGCGCGCCGATCCCTATAATCCAATGGCTGGATCGGGCGAGCCGAGACCAGAGCTCATAAGACGACCAGACCTATAAAACGAAAGGCGGACCTCATGCGCGCGGTAGGTGTCAATGTTCACGGCGGACCGGAGGCTCTGGAGGTCGTCGATCTTCCCGAGGTCAACGCCGGCCCCGGCGAGGTGCGCATCCGGTTATACGCAGCAGCGGTAAACCCCACCGATACGATGGCCCGCAACGGCTCCCGCGCTGAGCAGCAGAAGCTCGACCCGCCGCCCTATGTGCCGGGAATGGACGCCGCCGGGATCGTTGACCAGGTCGGTGACGGGGTCGCCACCGGGGTGAAGGTCGGCGACGCGGTCATGGCCATGGTGGTGCCAAAGGCCAGCCATGGCGCCTATCGCGAGCAGATCGTCCTTGCCGCCCGCGCGGTGCTTCCGGTCCCGGCCGGGACCAGCCATGTCGAGGCTTGCACCCTGCCGATGAATGGTCTGACGGCGCGTCTGTCGCTCGACCTGCTTGGGCTGTCGCCAGGCCAGACGCTTGGCGTCACCGGCGCCGCCGGGGCCTATGGTGGCTATGTCATTCAAATCGCCAAGGCCGAAGGCCTGACCGTCATCGCCGATGCGTCCGAGGCTGATCAGGCGTTGGTTAAATCGCTTGGCGCCGACATCGTGGTGCGCCGGGGCGATGACGTCGCCGCCCGGATCCGCGAGCATTTCCCCGACGGCGTCGATGGCCTTGCCGACGGCGCGGTCCAGAAGGAATTGGTCATTCCAGCGGTCCGCGACGGCGGCGCTTTTACCTCGGTGCGGGGTTTCGAAGGCGAGGCGCAACGCGGCATCACGTTCAGCACCACCTGGGTGCGCACCTATGACGGCGAATACGAAAAACTCGACCGTCTGCGTCAACAGGTAGAGGCCGGCGCCATTACCCTGCGCGTTGCCGACACCTACCCGCCCGAACAGGCCGGCGAGGCGCACCGGCGGCTGGAGGCTGGCGGCACGCGAGGCCGGCTGGTCATCATGTTCTAGGGGTTCGTTGGCGAAAACGACAACCCACCAAGCCGTAACTTTCGCGACCGCCGCCCCAGTTTTCACAAGGGCAAGCGCCTCGAACCGCCTGATTCCCTCATAGCATGTGGATCACTTTTTCCAGGGCATGCCATTCACGGAATGGGGCTTCGCATTTTTCACCCCTCTCAAGACAGATACCGTCGATGAGTTTGGCGAACGGCAATTCTAGCAGCCGAGGTACCGGGGCCGCACGAGATCGGCGCAAGCGCTGGTCGAGCGCGCCAAAAAAGCGTGACGCGCCAAAGCGATTTGCTGGCAACCGTTCCGTCGTCGGTTAATTTCTTGCCGACAGACCGGCTAAGGACATAATATTCCGCTATGCTCAGGGAATGCGAGGTGAATTCGGAAAATCGACATACGGGCACCTCGAAGAATCGACCATTTGTCGGAGGATGATGTCTTGAACGCGGCTTTCGCCGGCTCCC
>JAQBUJ010000273.1 GCA_027623845.1 Pseudomonadota bacterium | reverse complement strand
CAAGTGGCAAACTTTTGCGCCGCCAACTGGTTGGTTTTTGCTCCGCCGTTGACAGGGATTTGATTTAACACCCGAATTATCTACCCTCTTCGTCTGATTCAGACAAAGTGCAGATAAATCAGTGTGTTATTCGGATAACTGGTGCCGCAGGAGGGACTCGAACCCCCGACCCTCGCATTACGAATGCGATGCTCTACCATCTGAGCTACTGCGGCGCCGGTGCGAAATGCACGGGATTTCTAAGGTTTTGGATGGCCGCACGCAAGCGCGAAATGGTCGATCGTTCCTGGAAACGATCAATAAGCTCTGCAAACCCCCTTCGCGCGGGGCGAGGCGGACTTGGCTTTGCCACCGGCGGCGTTACATCCTATAACCCGTGGATCGTGAATTGATTGATTTACCCGCACGCCGGATGGTGGAATGGAATCGAGGGTCGCCAGGCTCTGCATCGAAAAAGGACTCAAGATGACCGAGCCCCGGCGCGTCATTGCGCGGGTGCTCTCGGAGTCCGACGATCATCCCGATGTCGAGGCTTTGCACGGCCGGGTGCGTGACCTCGATCCAACGATCTCAATCGCCACGGTCTATCGGACAATGAAGCTGTTCGAGGAAACCAATATCGTCACCAAGCGGGATTTTGGCGATGGTCGCGCTCGTTACGAAGAGATCCTCGGCGACGAGGATCACCATCACCACTTGATTGATGTGACCACCGGCCAGGTGATGGAGTTTCATAACGAGGCCCTAGAGGCGCTGAAAATCAAAATAGCTCAGGATTTGGGCTTCAAACTGGTCGACCATCATCTGGAACTGTTCGGCGTGCCGTTAAGCCGTGACGCCAAACGGGACGGCGAGGGCGATGGCGGCGATAACGGCGGCGAAAAAGGCGCAAAGTAGAGGCGGGCAAGCGCTCTTACGGTCGCGCCGTCCATTCAAGACGTCGCCAGCGCCCCTAACCGGGGACCCTTGAGCCAGAGCAAGGTCATGATCGCCATTAGGTTCACCACATTGAAGGCGACGCCAACCAGGAAAGCCATGTGATAGTGGCCGGCGAGGTCGAAGATCCAGCCCCCGAGAAAACCGCCCAACGCCATGCCCACGGTGCCGAACAGAAACACCACCCCCATGCGCCAGCCGGTATCGCGAGCCGGGAACAGCTCTCGCACCGCCAATGCATAGGCTGGCACGATCCCACCGAAAACCAGGCCAAACAGGCCGGAGACCATGTAGAGAGAGCTCTCGGTCCCGACCAAGGTGAACAACCCAAGCGCTATCGCCTGGGCGGCTGCGCCAAACAAAATGGTGCGCAGCCCGCCGATCCGGTCGGAGACCAGGCCGAAGAGCAATCGGCTGACCGCGCTGCAAAACAGCAGCAGCGAGAGCATCCGGGCGCCGGTGGACGATGAAAAGCCGAGATCCGAGCAATAGGCCACCAAATGAACCATCGGCATGGCCATCGCCACACAACACCCGACGATCGCCAATGACAAGAGGCCAAGCACCAGATTATACGGAACCATCGGCTTGCCGGGCTGCGGGCCGTGCGAACCACCGTCGCCGGCCAGGGCTGGGCCCTCGTCGAGTTGCCGGGGCACCGGGCGGCGGAAGGCCAGCGATATTGGCAACATTACAACGATCGCCACCATGCCATAGTCGCGCCAGGTTTCGCGCCAGCCAATCTCGGCGATTCGCGGCTCGAAGATCAGCGGCCAAACGGCGCCGGCCAAGGCCTGGCCGCTGGCGACAATGGCAATGGCCATACCGCGTCGCCGATCGAACCAGCGGGTGATATTGGCCAACATCGGCGAAAACGCCGTGCTGGTGCCAAGCAGACCAACCAACAGCCCGCAAGACGCAATCAAGCTCCATTTCTCCGGCGCGAAGCTGGCGATGATAATGCCGCCGCCGGTCATCACCCCGCCCACCGTCGCCGGCCACCGAATACTGACTTTGTCGGCCCAAAAACCCATAATGATCCCGCCAACGCCGGCCCCGACCATGAGCGCCGAATAGGCCAGAGACGGCACCCAGCGCGGCCAACCAAAGGCATCGGCGATCGGTTTCAAACTGACGATGACCAGATGTGAGGAACCATAGGCAATGACAAGATAGCCAAGCGACGCCGCGACGACGACCCAGCCATAGGACGTTTCGACGCTACGGCCGCGATCCGGACCCTCGGGCATGATAGTTCCTCTTCCTGGCGCGAACGGCCGGAGGATTGGCGCGCGGCTGGCGGCGCCACAAGACTGGCCCGGCTTACGCCCGACGCTTGTCCCGCGTCAATCAAAGACGCCCGAGGGCTCATAAAGATATCTAAAGATATTGGGCCAAAATAAAGATACTGGGCCAAAATACGGGCACTGGGCCAAAGCGCGCGGCATCGTGATACGGATCGATTGCCTGCCGGCTGGTATGATGACGTTGAAATTGAACCGGCGGCGAAATTGCGACGGCGTTCGAAACGAGGGCTACCTATGGACCGGAACCAGTTCGACGATTTCTGCGCTGCCCTACCGGCCACGACCCATGTCATCCAGTGGGGTGGCTCTTCGGTGTGGAAAGTCGGCGGCAAGATCTTCGCGATCTGTTCGCATTGGGGGACGGGGAACCACGCCAAGATCAGCTTTAAATGCAGCGAGATGTCCTACACCTTGCTGCGTGAGGAGGACGGGATCATCCCGGCGCCTTATTTGGCTCGGGCCCAATGGGTGCAATTGGAACGCCCGGATGCGATGTCCGAGGCGGATATTCAGCTCTACATCGAAGAAGCGCACCGCATCATCACCGGCAAACTTACCCGGGCGGCGCGGGCGGCATTGGGGTTGCAAGCGCGAGAGGCGCGTCGTGGCTGAGGGTGGACAAGGTTTGGCCGAGCGAGATGGCGTGAATCCGCTCTACGATCAAAAAAAACAGCGCAATTTCACCGGCTCGTGCAATCGGTGGAAACGATTTCACTCATTCTGGGTCTGGGCTAAGTCGCGCGGTCGATCAGATGTAGGAAAGAGCCGAACACCGACCCTCTGGCGAGGCCGAGGTCGCCGACCGTCTGGCCTTCGGCATCCTCGGCGGCGAAGATCGGATCGTCGCCAGCTTCACTTAGGACCGTGGCGTAGTGGAATTCGTGACCGCGCAATGGCGTGCCGACCGGTCCAAATGGTGTCGGGACGAGGGCGCGCGCCAGTCGATAGCCGAGCGACAACCGGCGTTTGGCGAAACTGCTCTCCAGGCTCAACAGACCGGCCATACGATGGCCATGACCGTCACCGTCGACCAAGGACTGACCCAGCGCCATATAGCCGCCACACTCGCCATAGACCGGCTTACCAGCCGCCGCCGCCCGTTGCAGGCCGGTGAGGAAAGCCGCATTCGCCGCCAGCCCGCCGGCATGCAGTTCCGGATAGCCGCCGGGCAGGAAGATGGCGTCGGCGTCCTCGACCGGCGCCCCCCCCGCAAGCGGTGAGAAGGCGAAGATCTCCGCGCCGGCCTGCCGCCAATCCTCCAGCAGGTGATCGTAGGAAAAGCCGAAAGCCGGGTCCCGGGCAACAGCTATGCGTTGACCCAATGGCGCTAAGGTGCGGCGATCCGCCGACGACCCCCTTGTCAATCCCGCGCCGCCGGGTACCGCCGCGCCGCGAATGGCCGTCAAATCGACGGTGGCGGCAATGATCCTTGCGGCCCGATCAATGAAGGTCTCGAGATCTGGATGTTCCGCCGGCTGAATCAGTCCCAAATGGCGGGAGGGCGCCGCCAGCCCGGTATCACGCGGCACCGCGCCGAACACGGTGAAGCCTTCGCTCAGCAGCGCCTCGGTCAAAATCCGACCATGACGCGGGCTGCCAACCCGGTTCAAAATGATCCCGGCGATGGTCAACGAGGCGCGATGGTCGCGAAATCCCTTCGCCAGCGCCGCCACCGATTGAGCCTGCGCGCTGGCGTCGATCACCAGGACGATCGGCCAACCGTGACGCTCGGCAAGATCGGCGGTCGAGCCATTGCTGAGCGCCCCCACCTGGGCCGCGCCATCGAACAACCCCATCACCCCCTCGACGATCAGCAGATCCACAGCGGACGCCGCCCGCGCCGCCAGCCCGTCAAGCAGCGCTGGCCGCATCGCCCAACCATCAAGATTGACGCAGGGCCGGCCCGTAGCGGCGGCGTGAAACATCGGATCGATATAGTCGGGGCCGGTCTTGGCCGATCCAACCTGCAATCCGCTATCCCGCAGGGCTCGCAAAAGTCCCAAGGTGATCGTTGTTTTGCCGGATCCCGACGCCGGTGCGGCGATAACCAATCCAGGGGCGAGCGTGGGCCAGCTCATCCGGTCTCTTCGTGCCGGGCGCGCGCCAGCGGATCCGGGTCAAGCACGCGTCCGGCGCTCGCCCCCAGCCAATCCAAACCGCCGCGTAATCGAACCACCTCGCCGACCACCACAATGGCCGGCGGCGTCAGTTCGGCTGCGGCGACATCGGCGGCGCAGGTTGCAAGCGTCGTCTCGATCACCCGTTGGTTTGGCATTGAGGCGTTAGAGACCAGCGCCACCGGCTCTCTTGGCGAGCGCCCACCCTGGATCAATTCACCGGCAATCCGGTCGAGATGCTTGATCGCCATATAAATCACCAGCACCGGCGCGCCCTTGGCCACGGCTTGCCAGTCGATACCGCTCACCTCGCCGGTTGCGTCATGCCCGGTAATCATGGTCACCGCTTGGTTGGTGTCCCGGTGAGTCAGCGGGATGCCGGCATAGGCAAGGCCGCCAATGCCGGCTGTAACGCCGGGGACAATGCGAAACGGTATGCCGGCCCGCACCAGCGCCAGCGCCTCCTCTCCGCCGCGCCCGAACACGAACGGATCACCGCCTTTCAGCCGCAGCACGCGCTTTCCCAGCCGCGCCATCTGAACCAGACGCAGCGAGATATCCGCTTGCTTGGGTGACGGCTTACCGCCGCGCTTGCCGGCGTATTCGCGCGGCGTATCCACCGGCGCCAACGCCAGGACCTCGTCACTCACCAGGGCGTCATAGACGATGATGTCGGCGTTCTGCAGACCCTGTAATGCATGCAGGGTCAGCAATCCGGGATCTCCGGGACCGGCGCCGGTCAGCCAAACGCTTCCGGGGGCGAATTCGGCGGCGGGGAAAGACGAGGGGAGGGAAAATGCGCTCATGCCCGAGAATAACCCTCGGCCATGACCATGCCTAGCAGTCTGTCAGATTTTCGGTCCGGGTTTTTCATGTGGATCAGCTCAAGCCACGACCGGCACGATCACGACCGTAATCCCGGCAAAGGCCCACGGCTGTCCGGGAAACTTTACC
>JAQBUJ010000272.1 GCA_027623845.1 Pseudomonadota bacterium | reverse complement strand
CCCGCAGCCCCCAGCAAGGCCCGGATCGGCCAGGACCAACCGCGCCACATCGACGCGCCGCCGCCGCTCGACCTGCCGCCTTTGCCGTGCCGTGCCTTACGAGGCATCTCGACTCCCTTGACGGGGCCACTCCGGGCCCCACGCCGCTTCTACACCGGGTCAGTCTCTTCCGCCACACCCGCCGAATTGATATAAGACTAAGGTAACGCTCTCTCACCGCCTCAAGAACACACTATAAGTGATTGAAAATGTTTCTTCTAGTCGATAATTATGACAGCTTCACCTACAACCTCTGGCATTTCCTCGGGGAACTGGGCGCTGAGGTCGTGGTGCACCGTAATGACCAGATCAGCGTCGATGAGGCCTTGGCGCTACAGCCAAGCGGATTGATCATTTCTCCCGGTCCCTGTGATCCGGACCGAGCCGGGATCTGTCTTGAGCTGATCCGGCAAGCGCCGGTGACGCTGCCGATCCTTGGCGTCTGTCTTGGCCACCAGTGCATCGGCCAGGCCTTTGGCGGCAAGATCATCCGCGGCCCGGAACCGATGCACGGCAAGATGAGCGACATGCAGAACCAAGGCGCCGGGATCTTCGAAGACCTACCGAGCAGCTTCTCGGCGACCCGTTATCACTCGCTGGTGGTCGAGCGGGCGTCCCTGCCCGATACCCTGGAGATCACGGCGGAAACCGAGGATGGCTTGATCATGGGGCTGCGCCATAAAAGCCGCCCGATTTTCGGCGTGCAATTTCATCCCGAAAGCATCGCCTCGCAATATGGCTACCAATTGCTGGCGAATTTCCTTCGTCTCGCCGGACTGCAAGCGGCGCCGATGCAGTCGGTCGATGCGCTGCAGGAGAACTTGCGGAAGGCCGCGTCATGAGTGACGACATTCTCGATATGAAGGCGCTGATCAGCCTCGTCGCCAATGGCGGCGCGCTGAGCGAAGCGCAGGCGGAGCGGGCCTTTGATATCATTATGTCAGGCGACGCCACGCCGGCGCAGATCGGTGGTTTCCTGATGGCCCTGAGAGTCCGCGGCGAGACCGTCGCGGAGATCACCGGCGCCGCGCGGATCATGCGGGCCAAGGCAACGACGATCAGCGCGCCGGACGATGCCATCGACACCGTCGGCACCGGCGGCGATGCATCCGGCACCTATAACATCAGCACCGCGTCGAGCTTTGTCGTCAGCGGCGCCGGCGTCCCTGTCGCCAAGCATGGCAACCGGGCGCTGTCCTCGAAAACCGGGGCCGCCGACGTGCTGAGCCAGCTTGGGGTCAATCTCGACTGCGAGATGGCGCTGGTCGAGCGAGCGGTTCACGAGGCCGGAATCTGTTTCATGATGGCGCCGCGCCACCACACCGCGATGCGCCATGTCGGCGGCCCGCGCGTCGAACTTGGTACTCGAACGATCTTCAACCTGCTTGGGCCGCTCGCCAACCCGGCCCTGGTCAAGCGTCAGTTGGTCGGCGTCTTCTCCAAGGATTGGGTGGAACCGGTGACCCATGTCTTGAAGGGCTTGGGCTCGACGCGGGCCTGGGTTGTACACGGCTCGGACGGCTTGGACGAGATCACCACAACCGGCCCGAGTTTCGTCGCCTCGCTGGAGGATGGCGCGGTCACCACCTTCGAGATCCATCCGGAATTAGCGGGGCTGGCGCTGGCCAAGCCGGAGGATATTCGCGGCGGCATGCCGGAGGAAAATGCTCAGGCGCTGCGAGATGTCCTGGACGGCGCGAAGAACGCCTATCGCGACATCGTGCTGCTGAACGCGGCCGCCGCGCTGATCATTGCCGGTAAGGTGACCACACTCGCCGATGGAGCCGCCATGGCGGCCGAAGCGATCGACAGTGGCCGGGCGCGCGACAAATTGGCGGCGCTGGTGGCGATCACCACCTCGGGAGACTGAGACCGCGATGGCCGATATCCTTGCCAAGATCTGCGCCACCAAGCGCGCGCATATCGCCCAGCGCAAGCAGGCGTGCCCGCCCGCTGAATTGGCAAACCTTGCCCGCCAGGCCAGCCCCCCACGCGGCTTCATCAAGGCCCTGCGCGCTGCCTCGGCGCGCGGCTACGGGCTCATTGCCGAAATCAAGAAAGCCTCGCCCAGCAAGGGACTGATCCGCGCCGATTTCGACCCACCGGCCTTAGCCGCCGCCTATGCGGCTGGCGGGGCGACCTGTCTTTCGGTGCTGACCGACGAGCCGTTTTTTCAAGGCCATGATGATTTCCTGCCCGCCGCCCGCAGCGCCGTCAGCCTGCCGGCGCTGCGCAAGGACTTCATGCTCGACCCCTACCAGATTATCGAGGCCCGCGCGCTTGGCGCCGATTGCGTCCTGTTGATCATGGCGGCGCTCGACGATACCGAGGCGGCGGCGCTGGAAGCCGCTGCCCAAGCCCTTGGCATGGACGTGCTGATCGAAGTGCATGACGAGGCTGAACTGGACCGGGCGTTGCGGCTCAGCTCGCCGCTGCTGGGAATCAATAACCGCAACCTAAAGACCATGGCGACCGACCTTGCCACCACGGAACGTCTCGCGGCGATGGCGCCCGACGACCGAATGCTGGTTTGTGAAAGCGGCCTTAATACGCCCGAGGATCTCGCGCGGATGGCGGCGATCGGCGCGCGTTGCTTCCTGATCGGCGAGTCGCTGATGCGCCAGGACGATGTGGCCGGCGCGACAAAATCATTACTGGCCAATCCGGCGTCGCCCAACACCGGCGCCATCCGCGACAACGTGAGAGCAGCACAATGAGCGGGTTCACCCATTTCGACGCCAACGGTGACGCGGTGATGGTCGACGTCTCGGCCAAGGAGGTTACCAGCCGCACCGCGACGGCCGCCGGCAGCGTGGTGATGCAGCCCGACACCCTGGCGTTAATTATGAGCCATGGCGTGGCCAAGGGTGACGTACTTTCGGTCGCCCGGCTGGCCGGGATCATGGGGGCGAAGCGGACACCGGATCTGATCCCGCTCTGCCATCCGCTGGCGCTGGCCTCGGTCAAGGTGGAGCTTGCCTGTGATCCTGAACGCAACGCCGTCGATATCACCGCCACCTGCAAGCTGAACGGTCGCACCGGCGTCGAGATGGAAGCCCTGACGGCGGTCAGCATCGCCGCGCTTACAGTCTATGACATGTGCAAAGCGGTCGATCGGGGCATGCGTATTGGCGAGATCAGACTTTTGCACAAAGACGGCGGCAAGTCGGGAGAATGGCGTGGCGGCTGATCCGTTACTCCCCGTCGCCGATGCGCTGGAGCGTATCCTTGCGGTGGTGCCGCTGATGCCTGCTGAGGAAGTCGCGGTCAGCCAGGCCTTGGGCCGGGTCACCGCCGAGCCCATCAGGTCCCGTCGCACCCAACCGCCGATGGCGATGTCGGCCATGGACGGCTATGCCGTGCGCGCCGCCGACGTGGCCAGCGTTCCGGCGGCCCTGACACGGGTTGGCAGCGCGCCGGCCGGCGGCTCGTATGATCTCCCCCTGCAAGCTGGCCAGACGGTCCGTATCTTCACCGGCGGCCCGGTGCCGGACGGCGCCGATGCGATTGTCATCCAAGAGGATGTCGACGCGGAATCGGAAAACGACGGCGCCCGGATCACCGTCCGCGAGGCGGCTTCGGCCGGGCGTTATATCCGCCCTGCCGGGCTTGATTTCGAAATAGGCGATGTCGGGGTCACGGCGGGTCGGGCGATCACCGCCCGCGATGTCGGCCTTGCCGCGGCGATGAACGTGCCATGGATCATGGTGCGGCGGCGTCCAAAGGTCGCGATTTTGGCCACCGGCGACGAAATCGTCCGACCGGGAGAGCCGATCGGGCCGAACCAGATCGTCAGTTCGAACAGCTATGCCCTCTCGGCGCTGGTGCGCGCCTGCGGCGGCGAGCCGGTGGTGCTCGGGATCGCCCCGGATACGATCGAGGGCATCCAGCAACTGGTGCGCGGCGCGCGGGGCGCTGATCTGGTCCTGACCACCGGCGGCGCGTCGGTGGGCGAGCATGATTTGGTGCAAAAGGCATTGGGGACAGAGGCCTTTGGTCCGGACGGCCTGGAAGTCGATTTCTGGCGCATCGCCATGCGGCCCGGCAAACCACTGATATTCGGAAAGGTCGGCGGCATACCGATGCTCGGCCTACCCGGCAATCCAGTCTCGACCTTGGTCTGCGCCATGATTTTCGTCAAACCGGCGATTGAGGCGATGCTCGGCCTTGAGCGCCAAACGGCCCCGGCGATCCGGGCCCGCCTCGGCGCGGCGCTAACACCGAACGACCAACGCCAGGACTATCTCCGGGCAACCCTGGCGATCGACCAGAATGGCGAGCGCACGGCGACGCCCTTCAATCGCCAAGACAGCTCGATGCTGGCCCGCCTCGCCCAGGCTGATTGCCTGATCATTCGGCCAGCCCACGATCCGGCCCGCGCCAAAGGCGACTGGATGGCGATCCTGGAACTCTCAGGCAGCCTGGTCAGCCTTTAAAAAACCCAGATTGCCCCCCCGATCATCCCCGCCCGCCGCCGGATCACCCCCGGATCACCCATGCGATAGGACTCTCGCGGGGGATCCACGGCCAATCCTATTTGCTATGATGCGGTTTCTCGCGGCGATGCTTCGCCCGGATCGAAAAATGGAGGCTCTCATGAGCGGTGACGGCGCATCCTTGCTGGAATCTCGTATCCCCTCGCCCAATGCGGAGTGGCTGGCTCAGATCAACGAGGAAATCCTCGAACCGGATCTGCCGATCGTCGACCCGCACCACCATCTCTGGGACATGCGCGGAAAACGCTATCTGATCGAAGACCTGTTGGAAGATTTGAACAGCGGTCACAACATCGTCGCCACGGTGTTCCTGGAATGCGCCTCGATGTACCGGCGCGACGGGCCGGACGCGATGAAGCCGATCGGCGAGACCGAGTTCGTCAACGGCATCGCCGCGATGAGCGCCAGCGGCAAATACGGCAAGACCAAGATCTGCGCCGGTATCGTCGGCTTTGCCGACCTGACCATGGGTGCGGCGGTCGAGGAGGTGCTCGCGGCCCAAGTCGCCGCCGGCAATGGACGGTTTCGCGGCACCCGCTATGGCGCCGGTTTCGACCCGAGCGCCGATATCAACAACAGCCACACCAACCCGCCGGCCGGGATCTACCTGGACCCGACCTTCCGCCAAGGTTTCGCCAAACTCGCCACCTTCGATCTCTCCTTCGAGGCTTGGCTGTACCACACCCAAATCGCCGATGTAGGCTCCCTCGCCGACGCGTTCCCGGATCAGCGCATGGTGCTGAACCACTTCGCCGGGCCGATGGGCATCGGTCCGTATGCCGGCAAGCGCGACGACAACCTGGCCGCCTGGAAGAC
>JAQBUJ010000271.1 GCA_027623845.1 Pseudomonadota bacterium | reverse complement strand
CGGTGCGCGAGCCGCGCAAGCTGCCGGTGATCCTGAGCCCAGAGGAGGTTGCGCGTCTTCTGAATGCCGCCCCTGGCTTGAAGTACCGGGCGGCGCTGTCGTTGGCCTATGGCGCCGGACTGCGGGCTGGCGAGGTGGTCTCGCTCAAGGTCGCGGACATCGATAGCAACCGCATGGTGATCCGGGTTGAGCAGGGCAAGGGCCGCAAGGACCGTTACGCCATGCTGTCCGAGCCTCTGCTGGAACTTCTGCGTTCCTGGTGGCGGGCGGCGCGGGAAAAGGGTGTGATGTTGCCCGGAGGTTGGCTGTTCCCCGGCCAGAACCCGGTCAATCCGCTGACCACGCGCCAGCTCAATCGAGCCTTCCATGGCGCCAGGGAGGCCGCCGGCATCGACAAACCCGTCTCGCTCCACACCTTGCGCCATTGCTTCGCCACGCATCTGTTGGAACGGAAGGTCGACATCCGGGTGATCCAGGTGCTGCTGGGACACAGCAAACTCGATACCACGGCGCGCTATAGCCATGTCGCCAGTTCCACCTTGCGGGCCGTCACCAGCCCGCTGGAACATCTCGACGCGGGACCGTTGCCGCCCGCCTGAGGTGGCGGCCTCATGCCGCGAGAAAGACTGGAGGTGGCGGATATCTTCCGCGCCCATGGCGCCGCCTGGCGTAAGGCCCGAAGCGGCCAGGTGAGCCTCGGCCAACTGAAGGTGATGTCGGCCATCGAGCAGTGCCGCACGGCGGCGCTCGGCGGCGACGTCGCCGCCTGTCAGGCCGCGATCACCAGGGCTGAAATGATCATGGAGCAGGATCCGCCTCTGCTCCCGGTAGCCTG
Source organism: Pseudomonadota bacterium (assembly GCA_027623845.1). GTDB lineage: Bacteria > Pseudomonadota > Alphaproteobacteria > Thalassobaculales > Thalassobaculaceae > JADHLJ01. Next base: position 4,526 of record JAQBUJ010000271.1, on the reverse strand, counting down.
GGAAAAGATCAACGACGGTTGGTACGACTATGTGAAGGGTCATCGGCCAAAAAATTATTTCGGCCTATACAATGTCGGACGTTTCGACACGTTTTGGATGGATAAGTGATCTAAAATCTCTCTCGGACGGGGCCAACCGGTCCCGTCCCAGGTGTTTTCAGAGCCCGCAGCGATCATCGTCGCTGCGGGTTTTGATTTTTGTGGGATGTTTTTTAGAGACGGCGACACTGCTGATTGTTCGGTTATTGCGTTGCCGCCGGTTCGGCCAGCAAACGGGCTAAACCATTCAGGTTATCCGCCTCGAATACCGACGCCGCCGCTTGGCGCAAGGCGTCCCGGCGCGCCGGCGGCGCGACCGCCCCAACCAGTTGCTCGAACTTCGCCTCGATTTCCTCGGATGATAGCGCCGCCTCGGGATAGCCTCGGGCGATGTCCGAGCGTTCACGGATTTGCTTTCCGTCCTTCAAGGTCAGGGTAATCTCACCGGCATAAAAATCCGGGAAAAGATCCTCGAACTCGCCGGTGTCATGCAGGACGCTGGTGCGCCGGGCCAGCCGGGCGACTTCATCATTGGTTTGCCGCAGGTCCTCGAACAGATCGGTAAACCGCAATTCGCCTCGGGCCAGTCGGACCGGGAGCACATATTGCGCGCAATGGCTTTTCAACGGGTTGTCATCGACACAATGGCAGCCGGAATCGGCAAAGCGTAGCTCAATGCCTTCAACATCACCGGACGAGATGTGATGCTTGGAGATCAAACTGCCCAACGCATCCAGGGCCGGGTGCAGGAATGAAACACAGGAATACGGCTTGACCGCCAATTCCATCACGCCGTCCCATTTCTCGCCCAGGCCATCGATCAGCGGCGCATCGTTGGCGATTCGACTAAACGCATGCAGCACGTTGTGCCCGCCGTCAAAAATACGATCCGGTCCGCCAAAGCCGTCTTTGGCCAACAGCGCCGCAGTGACGCCATTGCGCGCCGCCATACCCATTTGGAAGGGGCGGGCGTCCTCGCGCGGGTCGTCCTGCCAGGCCATCAACCCGGAGGTTTGCAATCCCGCCAGACCGAGCGCCCGGGTGGTTTGCTCAGGGTCAAGGCGAAGCAGAACCGCAGCGGCGGCGGCGGCGCCAAAGGTCCCGCAAACGGCGGAGGGATGAAAGCCGAGCGCGTATAGCTCCTTTGGGTTCATCGACATCGAAACCCGGTAGGTGATCTCGCAGCCCACGGCGATCGCGGTAATGAAGTCCTGGCCGTTCCGTGCGAACGCCTCGCTTAGGGCGAGCGCGGTCGGGACCATGATGGAGATTGGATGCAGGATCGCTTCGGGGTGATGCGGTTCCATATCGACGGCGTATCCGCGGGTCCCATTGGCCAGCGCCGCGTTGACCACATCGACTTTCATCGCCTGACCGATGAGCGTCGCCCGCCCGGCCCCACCATGGGTCGCCGCGAAAGCGCCGATCCCAGCGCTGGAGGTGACCAGGGGATGGGTCGCGGCGACAAGCGTCCCAATCCCGTCAAAGGTGAGCAATCTGGTGTACTCGGCGACGTGGGAAGGTAATCCGGTCTTGGCCTGATTGCAGATGAAGGTCGCGATTTTGGTGGTGATTGGAGCGCGTTGCATCGTTGCGGCTTTCTTGGTCACATTGGCTCAGAATCGGTCCGGTCGAAAAGGGCTGAGGTCGACGCTGGTTGGACGCTCGGTCACCAGTTCCGATATTAGTTTGCCGGTAATCCCGCCCATTGTGAGCCCGAGATGATCGTGCCCGAAAGCGAAATACGCGTTGGCGTGGCGTGGCGAGCGGCCGATGACCGGCTTGGAATCCGGGTGCGATGGGCGCGGCCCCATCCACTCGGTGATGGTTTCGCTCTTCAGGCCCGGTAACACGGCTTCGCCATGCCGGCGGACCAGCTTGGCGACTTCGAAGTTGGCCGCCGCCTCGGGGGAGGCGAACTCGGCGACGCCGCCGACGCGAATTCCCTCATTCATCGGGGTGATCGCCACATGCCGGTCAACCGAGATAATGGCGCCATTCATCTTCACATCGGCGCCGTTGAACATCGTGTGATAACCGCGCTCAGCCTCCAGCGGCACGTCGGATCCGAGCATCTTGGCGAATTGTCGTGACCATACTCCCGCCGCGACAACCAGCTTTTCGATGGCGACGTCACCGTCCGTGGTTCTGAGCGCCCGCACGCCGTCGGGGCCGATATCAAAGCCGCTAACGGTCCGGCGCAACAATGTGCCGCCGCGTTGTTCAAACAGCGTCGCCAGGGCCTTGACCAGGCGCATCGGATCAACCGTGTGCGAGAAATTCGCCACCCGATAGGCCCGCATCACGTTTTTCGACAGCGCCGGCTGCACCTGGCGTGCTTCGTTGCCGTCGAGCAGGTCCAGTTGGACGCCATTGCGGCGGCGCAAATCAAACGCATAGGCCGCTCCTTGGAACGCCGCCTCGCTCTCGAAGGTGAACATCAACCCGGTCTGACTCATCAAATGGCCGGCATTGGCGTCGGCGATCAACGGGTCTATGCCCTCATGGACCTTGTCCAAAAGACTTTGCCGCGCCGCCGCGTTGGCCTCGACCCGGTCGATCCGCGAATTTGCGATGAACCGGATGAACCAGGGCAGCGCCCGCGCCGCATGGCCCCAGCGAATCTTCAGCGGCGCGTCGGCGTCGAACAGCATGCCCGGCACTTTTTTGATCACTCCGGGCATGGCGCCAGGCGGGCAGGAGGCAATGCCGAAGCCACCGAGATTGCCGAACGAGGCTTCTTCGCCGGCGCCGCCGCGATCGACGAGCGTGACCTCGTAACCTTCCCGCTGCAGGTACAGGGCGCAACAGGTGCCGACCATTCCTGCACCAAGCACTGCAATTGTCGGGCTGTTTTCCATTCGCTGATTCCGGTTTTGACTGTGGTTTCGGGTGCAGCGCCTAGGCGGCTCTGACTTGGAGGCCGGGTTGATTTGCAAGCAGAGCACCGTCAACACGTCCGGCGATCGCCAGCACGATCTGTTCAGCCTGTACCGCAGGGCGATGCAGACCCGATCGTTCAGGCTCTAACCTACTGAACAACAGACGCATTCACAATCCGCACCGAATCGCGTCATGGTTCGGCGCCTGTTTCAGGCGACCTGCTCGATCGTGACATCGTCGCCGGCCAGGCGGGTTTGTCGCACGTCGCGGGGCTCGCTGTGGTCGAATCGCCGGCCCCGATGCATGGTGGCGCGGTTGTCCCAGACGACCAAATCGTGCAACCGCCAGCTATGTGAATAGACGAAGCGCGGCTGGGTGGCGAATTCGATAAGGTCGCGCAGGAACATTCGGGATTCCGGAATCGTCCAGCCTTCGATAACCCCGGCATGCGCCGATAGAAACAGCGATTTTCGCCCGGTGACCGGGTGGCGCCGCACCAGGCGTTGGCGAACCGGCTTGAAGGCCTCGCGTTCCGCCTCGTCCATTGCGCCGAACCCGACAGCCTCTCGCGAGTAGATTTGCGAGTGGTGGCAGACCAGATCCTCGACCTCGCGCCGGGTGCGCTCGTCCAACGCGTCATAGGCCGCGCGCATGTCGGCGAATTCGGTGTTGCCGCCCCAAGATGGAACCGCCCGGCCCGACAACAAAGAATATTTGGCGGGAACGGGGCGGAAAGAGCTGTCCGAATGCCACAACCGGTCGGCCAGCTTAAACTGATAGGCGCGGGTATCCGGCGGTAGCGGTTTGCCGGCGCCGTCGACATTGGAGAAATCGCCAATCCCTTGGGCCAGCGGGCGGGCCTGCTCATCAGTGCGAAAATGGATGCGCCCCTTGCCGCTGCCCCGACCCTTCTGTTCGATCTCGCCGAAATGCACGGTGAAGGCGAGTTGCTCCGCATCGCTGAGCGTCTGGCCGCGATAGACCAACACCGCGTACTGATCCATGCCGGCCTCGATCGCCGCAACGGTTTCGGGCGATAGCGGTTGGCGACAATCGATGCCGGTGACTTCTCCGGCGAAGGCTTGGCCTGTGGGATGGCAGATGGGTTGTATAGCAAGGGGCATGGGAAGCATTCCTTATGCAACGCCGAGGCGGATTCCCGCCCAGCGCAAAGCGCCCTTTGCGCCGACGAGCGCCTGACGGTGAATCAGCCGAGCCCAACGCTAGCCGGACTGGCTGAACGCCGGTAGGGCTCAGCGGAGTAATGATGGTGGGAATTGTATTTGTGATCGCGTTGCCCCGGCGGGACGATGATAAATCAATCTCGCCGCGCTATTCCGCTGGCCGACCGGACAGCCTTGCTCGAAGGCGTCCTGGATCAGCCATTCGAAGGTTCCCCAGGTCGACCCATCTCGATGGAGCGAGGCGGTGTCGTCGGTGCCGAAATAGCCGGCGGTGTCGGTCACGGTGAATTTTTCGAAAGCGCCCGCCACGAAGCGGCCCGATGGCGTGACAATAGCGCCGCCCTTTTCTTCTGTAATGGGCGGTGCAAAAGTCTTCCACGGTAGAGGCGGGATAGTCCCGCTTTTGGCGGATTAAAACTC
>JAQBUJ010000270.1 GCA_027623845.1 Pseudomonadota bacterium | reverse complement strand
CCTGTGGTGGGTGACGGGGTCGGGCGGCCACATGGCCCCCTACATAAACCCATAGGGATCGACATCCACGGTGATCCGGGCGGCTGAAGGCAGCTTGAGCGACGCCAGCCAATCGCGCACCACCTTCTGCACATTCACCGTTCGCCCGGCCTTGAGAAGCAAGCGGCGGCGATGGCGGCCGCGCAGCAAGGATAACGGCGCCGGGGCCGGCCCGAGGACCTTAACATCGGAGAAACGAGGCGCCGACCGCGCCAGAATCAGCGCCGCTTCATCCGCCGGGCCCGGATCGCGGGCGCTGACGATCAGCGCGACCAAACGGCCAAACGGCGGCATCGAGGCAGCCTCGCGGGATCGCGACTCCTCAGCGAGAAAGCCATCGCGATCCCAATCGACAAGCGCGCGAATCACCGGGTTCTCGGGCTGATGGGTTTGCAGGAAGACCGTACCCGGTCGTTCCTCACGCCCGGCCCGCCCCGCGACCTGGTGCAGCAATTGGTAGGTTCGTTCCGCCGCCCGAAGGTCGCCGCCCGCCAGCCCGAGATCAGCGTCAACCACGCCCACAGTGGTGAGCATCGGGAAATGGTGCCCCTTGGCCACCACCTGGGTGCCAATGATGATATCGACCTCGCCGGCCTGGACTGAGCGGACAAACTCCGCCGCCAAGCTGGGGCCGGCAAGCGTATCGCTTGAGGCGATGTGAACCCGGGCATCGGGAAACCGGTCATAGATTTCCTCGGCGAGCCTTTCCACCCCCGGACCGCTGGCGGCGAGGCTATCGAGGGCGCCGCATTCCCGGCACTCCTTCGGCCGGCCGGTGACATAACCGCAATGATGGCATTGCAGCCGCTGGGTCAACCGATGCTCGACCAGCCAGGCGCTGCAATTCGGGCATTCCAAGCGGTGACCGCAGGCCCGGCACAGGGTTAGCGGCGCATAGCCCCGGCGATTGAGAAAAAGCAGCGCCTGCTCGCCCCGTTCCAACGAGCCAACCACGGCCCGAAGCAGTTCCGGAGCCACCCACCGGCCCCGCTCCGGACCTTCGCTGCGCATATCGATGGGGATCACCTTGGGCAGCGACGCACCGCCGTGACGGGCTTGCAGTGAGACCATGCCATAACGACCGCGCGCGACATTGGTCACCGTCTCCAACGAGGGGGTGGCGGAAACCAGGATCGCCGGAATACCGCCGAGCCGGGCCCGCACGACCGCCATGTCCCGGCCCTGGTAAGGCACCCCGTCATCCTGCTTGAAAGCGCCCTCATGCTCTTCATCGACAACAATCAGGCCGAGATCCGGGAACGGCAAAAACAAGGCCGAGCGGGCGCCGATCAACACCGGCACCCGGCCCTCGACGATGGCCCGCCAGGTCCGCCGGCGTTGTGGCGGCGACAGATCCGAATGCCACGCCGCCGGCCGCACCCCGAACCGCGCCTCGAACCGGGTAAGAAACGGCGCTGATAGCGCGATCTCCGGCACCAGAATCAACACCTGACGGCCTTGGCGCAGCACCTCGGCCACCGCCTCGAAATAGACCTCGGTCTTGCCGGCGCCGGTGACCCCGTCGATGACGGTCACTGAATAAGCCGCGTCCCGCACCGCCTTGATCAGCCCGTCGGCGGCGGCTCGTTGGTCGCTATTCAGGGCGGTCATTCTCGGCGTGTCCGGGTCCGGCGCCGCGACCGGAGGGTCAGCCGGCAGCATCACGGTCGCCAATGCGCCAAGCTTGGCCAATCCCTTGACCACCGAGCCGGTCACCCCAAGCTCGGCGGTAATCTCGGAGTTGGTCCGCGGCGGTCCGTCCGACAACAGATCGAGCACCCGGCCCCGCGCCGGCGTTATCCTCAATCCCTCGGGAACAGGTCCGCCGGAGCGGCCATAGGCGACGATCGGGTCGGCGGGTCGCAGCGCCGCCGGAACGCTTATCGCCATCCGCAACACCAAGCCGGGCGGCGATAATGTATAGGCCGCCACCCAGAGGACGAAATCCAGAACCACTTGCGGCAAGCGCGGCACGTCGAAGCGCTGAAACACTTCGCGGAGCTTCGATTCCGCCACGTCGCCACCGCCCTCGCCGAGCACCACGCCGATTACCCGGCGCCCGGACAGCGGCACCTCGACCACATCGCCGGGCCCGAGGTCCAAGCCGCCGTCTATATAGTCATAGGCGCCGGCCAGCGGCAGCGGCAGCAGCACGCTTACCCGGCGTGCCGGCCCGAACAGTCCCGCCTCCATCAATGCGCGCCAAATACAATCGTCATTCCCGAAGTTTGTGCCGCCGCCGCCACACCCGCAACCAAGCATGCGAGAAACCAACGAAACAGCGGGGCTCGGCCTAGCCAGCCCTAAGAGCGTGGGTTAGACTCTCCGTGTGATTCGGATACACACCGCGTTCGCGAGCGAGTGAGACAGCCCATGAAGTTCTTTATTGATACAGCCGATGTCGCGGAGATCGCCGACTTGGCCTCGACTGGACTGGTGGACGGCGTCACCACGAACCCGTCGCTGATCGCCAAATCCGGGCGCAACATCATCGACGTTATCGCCGAGATCTGTAACCTGGTCGAGGGACCGGTCAGCGCCGAAGTCGCGGCCACCGATTTCCCCACCATGCTGGCCGAGGGACGACACCTGGCGAAGATCGCCGACAATGTCACCGTCAAAGTGCCGTTGACGGTGGATGGGCTGAAGACCTGCAAGGCGCTCTCCGACGAGGGCACCGGGGTCAATGTCACCCTCTGCTTCTCCGCCGCCCAAGCGCTGTTGGCGGCCAAAGCGGGCGCGTCGTTCATCTCGCCATTCGTCGGCCGGCTCGATGATATCGGCGGCGTTGGCATGGAGTTGATCTCGGAGATCGTCCAGATCTACGGCAATTACGATTTCCAGACCGAGGTGCTGGTCGCCTCGGTGCGCGGGCCGCAGCATGTGATCGAATCCGCCAAGATCGGCGCCGATGTGGTGACCCTACCGCCAGCGGTGATCCGGGCGATGTACAATCACCCGCTAACCGACAAGGGGCTGCAGGCCTTTCTCGAGGATTGGTCGAAGACCGGCCAGTCGATTCTCAGTCAAAAGACGGGCGCGCCATGACCAAGAAGGGCCCCGTCGTAACACCGGGAGGCCGACGTTCGGCGACGGCGAATGACGGCCCTTCGAAAGCCTTGACCAAAGGCGCGGTCGTTGACTACCTGCGCCAAAATCCGGATTTAATCGCCGACAACCCGGAGCTGTTGGAATCATTGGCGCCGTCGGCGCGGTTCGACGGCAACGTGGTCGATATGCAGCATTTGGTGCTGAACCGGCTGCGCGAGGAAAACGCCAAGCTGCGCGACGCCTGCGCCTCGGTCGTCGCGACCGCCCGGGATAACCGCACGGCGCAATTACAGGTCCATGCCGCGGTCCTGCAAATTCTTTCGGCGGGCAGTTTTGAAAAGCTCATCCACACCGTGACGGCGGATCTGCCGCTGGTGTTGGATGCAGACACGGTGACGATCTGTCTTGAAGCCGGCGATGCGACAATCCCGCGGGCCTATGCGGCCGGGTTGCGGTCTTTGCCGGAAGGCGCGGTGGAAGGCTATCTCGGGGCCGGTCGGGATATCGCGCTATCCTCGGACATTACCGGCGAGCGCAAGATCTTCGGCGCCGCCACCGAGTTGGTTCGCAGTCAGGCGCTGGCCCGCCTGGACATGGGTCCGCTAGCGCCGAAGGGTCTGCTGGCGATCGGGTCGCGCAATTTGGACGCCTTCCATCAAGGCCAGGGGACCGAGTTGATCGGTTTCCTCTCACAAACCTTGGAAGTCACCATACGGCAATGGCTGAGCCAACCGCACTAAGCGCCGCGCCTGTTGCTCCCGACCTCGCCCGGGCGTGGTCCGGTTGGCGGGATTGGCTATCCGGTGAACGCCGCATGGCGGTCCATACCCAGAGCGCTTATGAACGGGACCTGCGGGCGTTCCTGCTGTTTCTTCTCGAACATCTCGGCGAACCGCCGGGGCTTCAGGATCTCGCCGACCTGAAGACCATGGACTTTCGCGCCTATCTGGCCCGACGGCGGACCAGCGGGTTATCGGCGGCCTCAACGGCGCGGGCGCTATCGACGATCCGCACCTTCTTCCGTTATCTCGAACGCCGCCATGCGGTGCATAACCCGGCGATCCAGACCGTGCGCACCCCAAAGCGCCCGCAGCCTCTGCCCAAGGCAATGGGCGTCGCGGACGCGGCCAAAACCCTGGAGATGGCCGAGATCATGGCCGAAGAGCCCTGGATCGCCGCCCGCGATACCGCGATCCTGTGCCTGCTTTACGGTTGCGGCCTGCGGATTGGCGAGGCGTTGGCGCTGAACCGGCGCGACGCCCCGAAAACCGATGTCATCACCATCCTCGGCAAGGGCGGCAAGGAGCGGATGGTGCCGGTGCTGCCGATGGTGCATGCAGCCGTGGCGGCCTATCAAGCGTTGTGCCCCTACCCCGGCGGCCCGGACGATCCGCTGTTTCTTGGCGCGCGCGGTAAGCGACTGCAACCAGCGGTGCTGCAACGGGCGATGCGTCTGGTGCGCGGCGCCCTCGGCCTGCCGCAAAGCGCGACGCCGCACGCGCTGCGCCATTCCTTCGCGACGCATCTGTTGTCAGGCGGCGGCGATCTGCGCGCGATCCAGGAATTGCTCGGCCATGCGTCACTATCGACGACCCAGCGCTATACCAAGGTCGACGAAGGTCAACTGATCGCCGTGCATCGCAACGCGCATCCCCGTGATCAAAGATAGGCGGGATCGAAGATAGGCGGGATCAAAAATAGAGAGGTTTTTTAGGCGGCGAAGAAACGACGGGTTTCTCAGTCCGACGTCAGTCGCACGGCCCAGGCGCCGGATTGGGTAATCGCCTGATCGGCAACGGCGGTTCGCAAAAACGCATAGGACGCAGTCGGGATACGGGCCTGGCCGGTCAACTCCGCCGGACAGGTTGGGCGGCAGACCAAGCCGATGGTAAGATTGACGCTCAGGGCGGTATCACCGGCGCTGATCAACAGATCCCGCCCGTCGATGCGCACCGCCCCGGGCGACACACGCTCCGCCGCGCCGCCGGCCCGGACATCCAAAAGGCGCAGGTCGGCGACGCCTTGGTTAGACAAGGAAAGGCGCAGCGCCTGCCCCTGTTCCACATTGCGGATCTGCACATGCAGCCGGCTTTGTTCGGGCGCCGCCGTCATCGCCTCGGGCGTAACCGCCAGCGCGGCAATCAACGCGCAAACAGCCGTCCCGGCCTTAAAGACCGTAAAGCCTCGCATTCGGGAATCCCCCGTCCGTGCCATTTATACCACCTTCCATTGATCAGAACCCATGTGCCCAATCCCGGGTTCCGATGGACATTA
>JAQBUJ010000269.1 GCA_027623845.1 Pseudomonadota bacterium | reverse complement strand
CCACCGCCGACGCCACCGAGATCTACCAGGAAGGCCTTCGCATCCCGCCGATGTACATGTTCGAGCAGGGCAAGCGGAACGAGACGTTGTTCAGTCTAATCGAAGCCAATGTCCGGGTCCCGGTGAAAGTGTTTGGCGACATCCGCGCCCAACTCGCCGCCTGCAACATCGCCGAGCGCCAATTCTTGGAGTTGGTGACCGAGCATAGCGTCGACACGATGACCAATTTCCTGGTCGATTTCGTCGACTATACCGAGCGGGTGACCAAGGCGGCGCTGCTTGAGTTGCCGGATGGCGAATGGAGCTTTGAGGATTGGATCGACGATGACGGTGTCGATGTCGGCAAGCCGATCCGGCTGTTCGTGACCCTGAAGAAACAGGGCGACCGGATGTTCGCCGACTGGGCCGGCACCTCGGACCAAGTGAGAGGCGCGATCAACAACACCTTGTCCTTCACCAAGGCGGCGACCTATTGCGGCGTCAAGTCGGTGTTGCCGAATGACGTGCCGGCGAACGAGGGGTTCTTCCGTTGTGTCGAGGTGACGGCGCCGCCCGGCACCATCGCCAATGGGGTGCTGCCGGCGGCCTGCGCGGCGCGCGGGCTAACCGGGTTCCGTATGGTTGACTGCGTGCTCGGCGCGCTGGCGATGATGCTGCCGGACAAGGTGATGGCGGCCTCGGACGGCGGCAATACCGGGGTGTCCATCGGCGGCTATGACGATAAGCGCAATCCGTTCATCTATGTCGATTTCGCCTGCGGCACCTGGGGCGCCCGGCCCTGGGCTGATGGCTTGTCGGGCAATTCCAATCTGTTCGCCAACATGGCCTCGCAATCGATTGAGGTCTGCGAGGCGGAGAACCCGATCGAAATTCTGGCCTACGAGTTCCTGCCCGACCGGGCCGGAGCCGGCAAGTTTCGCGGCGGCGCTCCCTATCGGCGGGACTATCGGTTGTTGGAGACCGAAGCGGTCCTGCAGGTTCGCTCGGACCGGCATGTCTTCAGGCCCTACGGCCTCTATGGCGGCAATCCCGGCGCGCCCTCAAGCAATGTAATGAACCCGACCACCGAAAACCGGCCCCTCGACTCCAAGCTGACGATGACGATGTTCGCCGGCGAGGTGTTCAGCCACGAGCTGGCCGGCGGCGGCGGTTGGGGCGACCCGCTAGAGCGCGAGCCCGGCATGGTGCTGCGCGATGTGCGAAACGAGTTGGTCAGCCCGGAACGCGCGCTCCACGATTACGGCGTCATCGTCGACACTGAGGCCTGGAGCGTCGATCTGGCGGCGACCGAGACATTAAGATCAAAAATTCGTGCCGCACGCATTGGCGCCTCGCAAGCCGTGCTCTGGGAAGACTGGCCCCGAGCCGAGCAGGCGGCCGAGTAGCTGGTACATATTAGGAGCACGGATATGAGCACCTTTCGCGTCGGCGTCGATATCGGCGGCACGTTCACCGATATCGTTTTCCTGAACGCCGAGGGCCGGCTGTTCACCAAGAAAGTCCCGTCCAGCGTCGACAACTATGCCCGCGCCATCGTCGAGGGCGTGGCCGAGGTTTTCGCCGATGCAGGGATCGGTCCCGACAGCATCCACGAAATTCGCCATGGCACCACGGTCGCCTCCAACGCGATCCTGGAACATAAGGGCGCGCGGGTCGGACTGATCACCTCGTCCGGGTTTCGCGATGTGTTGGAGATCCGGACCCTGCGCATGCCGCGGCTGTACGATCTGGCCTGGGAAAAGCCCCCGGCCCTGGTCGAGCGCTATCTGCGCCGGGTGGTCGACGAGCGGATCAACGGCAACGGCGTGGTCGAGCGGGCGCCGAGCCGGGCCGATATCGAGCAGGCGGTGGACAAGCTGCTGGAGGAGCAGGTCGAGGCGATCGCCGTCTGTCTGATCAACGCCTATGCCAATCCGGCCCACGAGCGGCTGATCGAGGCGGTCATCCGCGAGAAGGCGCCGGACCTGCCACTTTGCATCAGCGCCGACGTGCTGCCGGAAATGAAAGAGTATGAGCGCACCTCGACGACGGTGATCAACGCATATGTTCTGCCGGTCGTTGGCGCCTATCTGGCGGCTTTGCGCAAGGGACTGGACGAAGACGGAATCACTGCGCCGATCTATTTGATGCAATCGAATGGTGGGTTGACCACCTCGGAGATGGCGGCGCGATTGCCCATGCATATCATCGAGTCCGGTCCCGCTGGCGGGGGCATCGGCAGTCAGGCGATCGCCCGCGCCTCGGGGTTGGAGAACGTCATCACCTTCGACATGGGCGGCACGACGGCGAAAACCTCGATGATTGCCCGAGGCGAGGTCACCCGCGCGCTCGACATGCAGGTCGGCGGCAACATCTTGCACGGCTCACGCCTGCTGACCGGCTCCGGTTATGCGTTAAAGGTGCCGGCGATCGATCTGGCCGAGGTCGGCGCCGGCGGCGGCTCGATCCTATCGATCGATGCCGGCGGGTCGCTGCGTGCCGGACCGCACAGCGCCGGCGCGTCGCCGGGACCGGTCTGCTACGACATGGGCGGCGAAGACCCGACGATCACCGACGCCAATATTCTGCTTGGCTATATCAACCCGCGCCATCTGGTCGGCGGCGCCTTGAAGTTGAACTTGGACAAGGCCGCCCGGGTCTTTGAAGAAAAGATCGCCGGCCCACTTGGGTTGCCGGTCGATGTCGCCGCCCATGGGGCGCATCTGATCTCGGCCTCGAACATGATCCGGGCGATTAAGGCGGTTTCGACGGAGCGGGGCCGCGATCCACGCAGTTACGCGCTGTTCGCCTTTGGTGGCAACGGCCCGCTATTCGCCGCCGGGATGGCCGCCTCTATTGGCATCAAAACCGTGGTCGTGCCCCCGTCGCCCGGCCTGTTCTCGTCCTTCGGTCTGCTTTATGCCGATGTCGAGCACCACTATTCCCGCACCTTCCGCCGGCTGCTATCGCAAGCCGATCCGGCGGAGATGACCGAGGCCTGGGACAAGCTGGCGAGCGAGGCGCTGAGCCAACTCGAAAAAGAAGGCTTTACCGGGGCCGCTGCGGTACTCGAACGCTCGGCCAGCCTGCATTACAAGGGACAGATCTACGAACTGGCGGTGCCGGCGCCGGACGGTGACCTGGATGCGGACAAACTGGTCGAGTTGGCCGAGCGGTTCGGCCAGGAGCACGAAACGGTCTATGGCCATCGCGCCGGGCCGGAGGAGCCGGTGGAACTGGTGAACATCGCGGTCATCGGGCGCGGCGTTTCACAAACCAGCCGGGTCCCGGACGAGCTTTTCGCCGACGCGGCGGCGCGGCCCACCGACACCTCCCGGCAAGCCTATTTCGGCCGCGAGCATGGCTGGCTGGAAACCCCGGTGATCGCCCGCGCCGACCTTGCCGATCCGGTCGAAGGCCCGGCGATTGTCGAGGAATATGACGCCACCTGCCTGATCCCTCCAGGCGGCAAGGCGTCGCTCGATCGTTTCGGCAATATCGTGATTGATCTGTGATCTCGTCGAGGCGCCAGTGACCCGGCCTCCCGGCCAACCCCCGGGCCAAATCCCCGGCCAGATCCCGGGCCAAACCCAGGGCCGGCCTTCTTTGGACAACGTGTCGGCCAAACCGCGACCCGCAGCCTTCCTCGATCGGGACGGGGTGCTGAACGAAGATATCGGCTTTGCCCACCGGCCCGATCAGATCCGCTGGATTCCCGGCGCCATCGATGCGGTGAAGCGGCTGAACCAGCGCGGTTTCCTGGTCTTCATCGTGACCAATCAGGCGGGTATCGCCCGCGGCCTGTATAGCGAAGACCATGTCCGCGCCCTGCATGCCTGGATGCACAGCGAGTTGGTGCGCCATGGCGCCCGGATCGATGATTTTCGGTTCAGCCCGCATCATCCCGATTTCGGCGATGGCCGATATATCCATCTCGCCGATTGGCGCAAACCGGAACCCGGAATGCTGATTGACCTGATGCGAACCTGGCCGGTGCTGACGGAGCCGTCCTTTATGATCGGCGATCGCGATACCGACGTGCAGGCGGCGCAGGCAGCCGGCATCAGAGGATTTCTTTTTTCCGGCGGCAATTTGCTGGAGAGGATCGACGAAATTCTTGCCTCAATCGGCTCCGAGGAACCGACCTAGCGATCAAAGTTTGCCGGGAAGATATGTTCCCACGCCCGGCGATGAATCAGACGCGTCATGCGACCAATAACGCCCCAATAGGCGAGCCTAAGCCTGCGGGGCTTTCAGCGCCCGGATAACCTGGTAGAGCAGATTGCCCTGCTCTTCCTTGCGGGCATGGCACAACAATTCCATCCGTTGCGCGTTGTGGAAGACATCGGCGCCCTCGAAGCCGGCGCTGGCCAGATGGCGCTTTAATGATTCGCCGGTAAAGCCCATGCGATGCGCCATGAAGGGTTTGCCGCCGGCGATCTCGCTGCGGGCGCCGTAAATCATGTCGATCAACGCCACCTCGAACCGGGATCCATCATCCAGCGTAGAGACCCAAAGGGGTTCCTCCGGGTCCTTGGTAGCGATCCGCTCGGCGATCGCGCGCAGATCCGGGCAGCGGCAGACCAAGAAGCCGGTTGGCTTTAACACCCGGTAGAACTCACCCAGAGCGATCGGAACGTCGTGAAATTCAAGATGCTCGATGTTATGTTTGGAAAACACGAAATCGATCGAGCCACTGTCGACCATGTGCATATCGGTCATGCTGGCGACGATGTCGGGCTTGACCGCCGGATCGATATCGACCCGGAGCTGGCGCCATTCTTCGGCCCAATCAAGCGGCGGCAACACCTCGAAGCTCTGCGTTCCGCAGCCGATATGAAGCAACGTCTTTGTCGAATTTTCCATGGATCATCGTTCGTGCAGTTAGTTGCGGCGGCGGCGATATTCGGAGATTTTTCGTAGCCCATCAAGAGCCGACGCCCCTTGGCCAATCAACCGGCTTGTCCCAACCAAGATCCAGCACGTCAGCGCCAGCATAACCTGCGACTTCGGGCTTGGCTTCGGGTCAAACGGAGACCCGTCCGTGGCCGATCATCATGGCGTCTTTCTGGGTTTGTGGTCTCTCAGGTCAACTCAGACCAGCTTCAGTTGGGCAACGTTCAGGTTTTTCTGGCCAGAGACAACGGTAGCATACATTTACTCGAACTATTGGGGCCAATATTGCCCGCTGGACGTCTTGGACTCTTTACCGAACGGCGAATTAAGGCGCGGCCCTGCGATGGGCGCCGATTCAGAAGACAATTTAACCTCAATTTTATCAAATAATCGACCTATACTTAATAAAACTAATTTTTTAACGAAAAAATAGGAAAACAGCAAATAATACAAGTGGCTTATCCCTTTTATGCCGGTGACGCGATATGTTGATGGCTGACGAAAATTGGAA
>JAQBUJ010000268.1 GCA_027623845.1 Pseudomonadota bacterium | reverse complement strand
GCGTAGGTTCTCTGCGGTTCAGGAAAATCAAAATCCGCCACATTCAAATCAACCGCATCCCTGGTAAAACCCCCACCCTGGTAAAACCCGCATCCCAGGTAGAACTCGCATCCCTGGATCAAGTTCAGGGATGCGGTTGATTGGACCGGTGGCCAGCACTTCTGCCTCCGAACCAAATATACAAAAACCCCGAATGTGCGACCTGCTACGCTAAAGGCAAGAAGCGGTAGAAGAATCGTGACGACAAGCTGTACAGTCGCGGGTAAGCCCGATCTTCTCCATCCCCGCACAGGAGCCCCGCCATGTCCGTGATCCCCAACTCCATCCATGCTCGGGATATCGCCAGCATCATCCACCCACAGACCAATCTTGCCAAGCATCGCGAGGTCGGCCCGATGGTGATTACCCATAGCGAGGGCGCGCGGATTTTTGATGACGGGGGCAAGGACTATATCGAGAGTGTCGCCGGGCTGTGGTGCGCCTCGCTTGGCTTTGGCGTCGAGCGGTTGGCCAAAGTGGCTTACGAACAGATGCGGACCCTCGGCTATTACCACACCTATCGGCATCGCTCGAATGAGCCGAATGTGGATCTGGCGGAAAAGCTGTTGTCGATCGCGCCGGTGCCGATGTCGAAGGTGCTGTTCCAATGCTCTGGATCGGAGGCCAACGATACCGCGATTAAGCTGGTTTGGTATTATCACAACGCCATCGGCAAGCCGGAAAAGCGCAAGATCATCGCCCGCAACATGGGCTATCACGGCAGCACCGCAGCGACGGTGAGCTTGTCCGGCAAGCCCGACATGCACGCCGATTTCGGCCTGCCATTCGAGCCTTTCCTGCACACCGAATTTCCGCATTACTACCGGCGTCACGAAGACGGCGAGAGCGAGGAGGCATTCTCCACCCGGATGGCCGATGCGCTGGAGGCGATGATCCTGGAGGAGGGACCGGAAACCGTTGGCGGCTTCTTCGCCGAGCCGGTGATGGGGGCTGGCGGGGCGGTTCTGCCGCCGGCGACCTATTTCGAGAAAATTCAGGCGGTGTTGAAGAAATATGAGGTGTTGTTCATCGCCGATGAGGTGATCTGCGGGTTTGGCCGCACCGGTGAGATGTGGGGCTCGCAAACTTATCGACTTGAGCCGGATATGATCAGCAGCGCCAAGGCGTTGTCGGCGGCGATGCAGCCGATCTCCGCCCTGATGATCAACGAGAAGGTCTATCAGGCGATGCTGCAGCAAAGCGCCAAGCTTGGGCCGTTCGCCCATGGCTATACCTATGCCGGCCATCCCGTCGCGTCGGCGGTGGCGCTGGAGGTGATCAAAATTTATGAGGAAATGGATGTGGTGGGCCGGGTAAAGTCAATATCGCCGACCTTCATCGGGGCGCTTGAACAGCATGGCGACCATCCGTTGATCGGCGACATTCGCGGTACCGGGCTGATCTGTGGGGTTGAGCTTATGCGCGATGGCGTCGCCCGCGTGCCGTTCGAGGCCGATTTGAAAGTCGCGGAGCGGTTTCAGGAGAACGCCTTGAAGCATGGTTTGATCCCGCGCGCGGTCGGCGATCGCCTGGTTTTCGCGCCGCCGCTGATCATCACCGAGAGCGAAATCGCCGAGATGTCCGACCGCCTCGGGCGGGCGCTGGACGATACCTGGGCGGAAATTCGCTAACGGCTTCACGACCAACGCATTGACCAGAGTTGTTCGTCGTCGGGCCTTGGCCGTATCTGTCGGCGCCCTATCTCAATTGCGAGCAATACGATGCCATCCGCCGATGAAATAAAAAATGCCCGCCAATTGATGGCGACGTCGATCCAGGCTGTAAGGAAGCGCGATTATGGGGCGGCCGAGCGGGCTGCGCTGGCTTTTTTGGCGGCAGGGTTTGACCATTTCAAGGTGCGCCGTGTTCTCGGCGTGGTTTTCGAAAAAAAGGGCGAAACCACGAAAGCAGAGATGCATATGCATCGCGCGCTTGAGCATCAACCAGGTGATGGAGATTCATGGTTCCATTTAAATAGAATTAAAATTCAGTTGGGGGAATTAGAGAACGCCAAGTCATATTTAAAAAATTACAAGGCAGATTTTTCAGATTTGTTCAACAGGAAGTTAAATTTTTATAAGTTGAATATTATTTTTCGCTATGTGGAAGAGCAATACGGCGCCGCAGCAGCAGTGGAATGGTCTCTCTCGGCGCTCGATCTTCCAGAGACAAGCGCAGCGGTTTTAGCGTCGATCAAGGCGAGAGGCGCCGCGTTGACGCTCCACGCGCGTCCTCTGGTCGGGGATGCCGGCTTGGTCAGGGCGCTCGACGCGCTTGACGCAGGGCATCCGGCGGATGCGGTTCGGGCGACGATGGTTTTCCTAAATAATCCATCGCGCGATCATAGCGAACTGGATCGGTTGGTTGTGGAAGGACCCGATGCCGGCCATCCGATCTGGCATGTCATAAACCCGTATTTTCATCTCTGGGCTGCGGCGGCGTGTGAAGAAAATGCTTCGCAGTCCCGTTGGCAAAATACTGAGGCGATTGGCAAAAATTGGACTTGGTCCGAGGTCGAAGCGGACTATCGAGGTTGGTGCGTCGGTTTGGAAGCCGAACTGGCTCGAGAGATGATAGGCCACGTGACCGCCGATGGTGTTCGCCCTCCAAAAATACTTGATCTGGGTTGTGGGACAGGGGTCTGGCTGCGGTTTCTCGCGGAATTTTGTGCGGTGCCTGTCGAATGCCTGGGAGGCGTGGAATTGCACGAAGCCAGGGCGGCTTGCGCCCGCGCTGGATTGCTCGATTTTCTGGGGCCGGGCGTCGATCAACAGTCGGTCGCGGAAGTGGTCGCCGCCAATGTGGTGGCCGGTGATCTTTTGAACCTGGATGTCGAAGCACTTAAGGCGAAACATGCGCCAATCGACTTGGTGACTATGCTCGTCGTAAGCGGTTGTTTCAACGATGGCGAACTGACCGCCTTATTGCGTTCGATTGCGGCGCTTTCGCCGCGACATTTGATGACGACGAGCGTGACCAAAAGATGGGATTTTTGGCACGGTCGTGAAGACGAGGATGAGTACTATGCGCGGGCTGGATATAGGCTTACGCAGCGTAAATGGAATCCTGAGCGACTGTCGGATCGACAATCATGGCAAGCGGTGGCCCCGCTGCCGTATTGGACCAATCGCAGCATATCTGTCTTCGCGCGGGATTGATCAAGGATTTGGCGCGGTTGCTCGCAGCAACACCGGTTTCGTTCCGCTGGAACCGGTTCAATTCGCTATCCGTCGCCGGTGCATCCGCCGGCTTTTGCGCAAACGATTGACCGGTGTCTCGTCCCAGCCGATAAAGCGTGATGACGAGCAAAATGGCGACGAAACTGAATGTCGGCTGCGGCCAGGACATTCGCGACGGCTACGTGAATATCGACGGCGCGGACTTGCCGGGGATTGATTTCGTGGTCGATCTGGACGCCTGTGCGACGACGCGCTTGCCGCTGCCCGATGATCATTTTCAGCAGCTTGAGCTCAGTCACGTACTGGAGCATCTCCGCAATCCGCTGGCGTTGATGCAGGAGTTGTACAGGGTCGCCGCCCCCGGCGCCCGTTTGCAGGTGAAGGTTCCTCATGGCGGCCATGACGACGCCTGGGTGGACCCGACCCATGTTCGGGCGATTGTCCCACAGACATTTAGCTATTTCGCGCAGCCGAAATATGTCGATTTCGATTATGGATACACTGGCGATTGGCGCGTGGAACGGTGTGACGTTTTGGTTCCCCGCCAAATATATGATCGCATTGGCCGGGACAAAATCCTCGAAGCCGTGGTGATATACCGTAACGTCGCCAAGGAGATCATCGTCGATCTTGTCGCGGAGAAACCGGCCCGGCCTCGTGACCCGGCGCTGGATCAACCGGTTGTCTATCAAATCGTCCCGTTTTGAGATCGTGGATCAACCTTGAACCGTTGTACCGATTAAAGCGCCGGACCCGGTAGCGACGGAAAATTCTGCGGGTTGCTTGGTCCCGTGATGACTCTATCGCTGTTGCACGGCACGGATGCCCCGACCAACAAAGGAATGCGATTATGAAATTTTACGATTGCAGCACCGCGCCGTCACCGCGCCGGGCGCGTATCTTCATCGCTGAAAAGGGCCTGGAGGTCGAGACCATCGAGATCGATCTGCGCAATGGCGAGCAGATGGCGCCGGCGTTCCGGGCGATTAATGCCAATTGCACGGTGCCTAGCGCTTGACGATGGCACGATACTGACCAGTACCGCCGGCATTCGCGGCTATCTCGAGGCCGCATACCCCGAACCCAACCTGACCGGACGCACCGCCGTCGAAAAGGGCAGGGTCGCGGATCTGCAATGGCGGATCGAGATGGAGGGTATGATGGCGATGTCTGAGGCGCTGCGAAACTCTGCGGCGCGGATACAAGGCCGGGCGCTTACCGGGGCGGTCGACTATGAGCAGATCCCGGCGCTGGCCGAGCGTGGTAGAGCGCGGGTCGAGCGGTTCCTCGATGGTGTCGAGGCAATGATCGGCGACAAACCGTTCGCCGCCGGAGATCACTACTCGGTCGCGGATATCGATCTTCTGGTGGTTGTCGATTTCGCCGGATGGATCAAGATGGGCTTGCCCGAGGGCGCCAGCAACGCCCGGCGCTGGCACGCGGCGGTTAGCGGACGACCAAGCGCTAAACTATAGAGCGCGACGCAATCATGAAAATTAAGCGTCGTTCACGGCGTCGGGATGTTCAATTTTTTCACAGGTGACCAAAATAAGGTTTCTGCCCCGGACATTGGTCGAAACGCAGGTGATTTTCTTTGGCGCTGGCGCCAATGCCGTGAGCCCGACGAACGTCATGACTTCACCGGACAGCATGAATTTGGCCAGCCCGCCAAACCGATCAAACCGTTGCAGGTCCATCTCTGAACAAAGCTCGAATAAATGGAGCCCTTCCACCAGTTGGCTACCGAAAGCCTCCACCACACCCTTGGAAGCCGCTTGGATTCTGCCGTCTTCGGCAACCACCAACATTTGATTGTCGGCATGTCTGATCGCCGCCAAGAATTGATCGGCATCGCTGCCCCATCGATCGGCGACCACAGTCATAATCTGCGCCCGCTTTTCCTTGGGGGGTTGCGCACGCCCTCTTTCCCATCGGGAAAGTGAGGATTGTGTGCAGCCGAGCATCGTCGCGGCCCCTTCTTGTTTATGGCCGTGCCGGCCCCGCCATGCCCGCAATGCTTCGACGAATTCTCTGGCTTCATTCATTTATGAAATGACCCCTTAATGTGCCGTCCAATACTAAGGAGGGTATCTGCTTAGCTCAACTGTATGAGCCAAGTTTTTTTAGCTCAAATTGCGTTCCAGTTCAGTGGCTTATCCCTTTTATGCCGGTGACGCGATATGTTGATGGCTGACGAAAA
>JAQBUJ010000267.1 GCA_027623845.1 Pseudomonadota bacterium | reverse complement strand
TTGCGGGAATGGGTGGCGCTGGCTGGATGCGCCCTTGTCGGCCCGTTCATTGCCCGGCGGTTGAAACTTCCCGCCGCCTTCCTGCTGGGCCCGCTGGCGCTCAGCGCCATCATTCATATCGCCGGATGGAGCAGCGCCTCGCCGCCCGGCGCCCTGGTCGCGGCGGCGCAGATCGTGCTGGGCACCGGCGTTGGTTGTCGTTTTGCCGGCACCCACTACACCGAAGTTCTGCGGATCATTCGGGTCTCCCTAGGTTCGGCGATCATCTGGATGTCCAGCGCCGTCGGTTTCGGTCTGTTGATCGGTGAGATAACCGGGTTGCCCTGGTACGTGGTGACCCTCGCCTATGCGCCAGGCGGCCTTGCCGAGATGAGCTTGGTCGCCTTTGGTATTGGCCAGGACGTCGCTTTCGTCGCCACCCACCACCTCTGCCGCATTGGCATGGTGGTGCTGCTGGCGCCGCTGGCCTTCAAGATGATCCGGAAATACTTTACACCCGTGTGAAGCGGATTGGCGGGCTTGCGCGCCAGGATCAAGCGGGACCACACTCCAGCCATGCGGCTCACAACCACTCTCTTCCAGCGCGCTCTAACCCGAGCGTTGCCAAAGGCCGGCCTTCTCGCCGGCTTGGTCCTGCTGGCGGCGACGTCATGGAGCCATGCCGGATCAAACGCCGGCGACGATATACCCACGGCGGGCCGCTCGCTTTTCGATATTCTCACCACCGTCCAGACCAAGGACGGGTCGCGCCTTGTCGTGCCGTTTCCGTATGAGAACCTACGGGCCCTCATCGCCAAGACCGGCGACATGAAAGAGGCCAACCTCACCGAGACCCACATTCCGCTCGGGCGCTCCCTACAGCGAGAGGCGGCGGCGCCGAATTTCTTCGCCTCACCCCGTCTACTGCTTGGCGTAACGGGCGAAACGCCGACCTCGGACCCGGCGACGACGCTGGTCCTGAAAGATCGCCTGTATGTCGGCTATCAACCCCGGGCCGGCACCCTTGAGGTCATCAGCTTCAACGAGCAAGCCGGGCGTTTCGAATTCCAGATCGTCGAGGATTATGCGCCAGGCATGACACCCCGCACGGTTCAGGCGCGTCGTCCGCTCTGTTTGAGCTGTCATCACGGCGGCGGGCCGATTTTCTCGGACCCACCTTGGAGTGAAACTCCCGCAAACCCTCGGATCGCGGCACGGCTGAACAAGGCGGCGGGTCGGTCGCCCGATGATCCACAGATCATCCGCCGCAACCAGCGCGCCGCCGAAGTCCTGCACCGTTCCGTCCGAGGCGCCAATCGATTGGCTCACCTCGGGAATTTGTGGACGGGAATGTGTTCGGAGCCCGATGCTGGTCGGAATTGCAAAACCGGGCTGCTATCGACGGTGCTTGAGCACCGACTTTCCGGTCGGCGATCCTATGGGCAAGGCGATTTGCAGACCCGGCGCGGCTCGGAGATTACTCTGGAAAAGGCGCAGCGGTTGGGCTGGCCGAACGGGATAGCGATCGCCTCTCCCTTCATCGCCGACCGGGACCCGTTGTCATCCCCGGCTGCCAAGCCCGCCGCCAAGCCCAGTCCCACTTCCAGTACCACGACCGACCCGCTCGCATCACGCCCGCCCATTCGCCGGCTGGACATGGCCAAACCGGGCTCCAGCGACCAGATCATCGATATGCTGGGCGATCTCTTCACCGCCGGCGATATTCGCTGGCTCGACAGCGCGCTGCTGGAACTTGCGGAGAATGTCGGAGCGCCCCGGCGCGTGGCCACGGTGCCTTGTGCGCTCCAGCGAGCGCCGACCGGAACAGCGCCGCCGGTCCTCGTGTTCTTGTGCAATAACCGGGTCCCCGGCTTTCCCAGGATGACCGGCCGCCTGATCACGGTTTCACCACAAAACGCACGCATCGAGATTGATGCCTTATCGATCGAACGGCTCAACTACGAGGGCCTCACGGCGATCGCCAAAACAGCCTCTCTCAACCCAGCCGGCGTCGGGGAGGCGAGTTTCCGTCCAGCCGACCCGGTATCGGGGCTAGGCCCGCGGACCCGTGAGGGATGGACGATCGCCTCTGTCGCGCTTGGTTGGAATACGGCGGCAGGAGTTGATGGCGAGGCCACATTCACCATGGTTGATGACATCACCCGCCTGCGGATCACCATGGGCAGTTTGGCGGGCTACGTGATCCCCGGCAGCGACCGCTCCGTCACCGAGGGCGGGCTTCGCCGGCGCGATATCATGCGCGCGCTGGCGCTTCGGCTTGGTCATCCCGCTGCGGATTGGTGCTGCGGCCCCGATCCAGCTCTGCCGCCTGCCACGACCGGAGCCATCCCCGGGTTATCCAACCTTCCCGGTCCGGCGCATCCATCCTTGCAAGCCTTCCACCGCAATTGCGGCGCCTGCCATGCCGGTCCGGCGTCGATGCCGCCGAACTTTCTATTCGGACCGAGTGAAAGACAACTCGACGCAATCGCCGGCTGTGCGCCGCAGATCCTAACCAGACTGGCTGAATGGCAGGCGCAAACCGTCCATGTGCCGCCCATGCCGCCTCCGGCACAACTGGCGCTGATCGGAAAAACGCCGCAAGCCTGGCTCGCCAGCGCCGATTTTCGGAAAATTCAGCGGTTCACCGAGAAGTTGGCGGGGTACGAAACCAGCCCGTTACCGAGCGATAGAACGGCGCTCCCGGCTTGCGCACCGGTCAACGAAGCCGGTGGACGGTCTGCACCTGCCGTGATTGCAAAATAGGCTTACGCGGGCGCATTTCACGTTGCCGGGCCAATGCGACATTTCTCGAATCGGTTGCCAACGCCCAGCAGATGAAGACGGTTAGACACGCAAAAACGCGTTCGATCCACAGCATGGCAAGCTCCCGAAGCAGATTTTGGCATTCTCGCCTGCAATGCCGGTCGGTGTAAATCCCGATCGCCGTTTTTGCTCATTCGCCGAGAAATATGTCGGCATCATGCCAGAACGCGGCGCGGGTTTTATCGGTTTCGTTGAGGATCTCATGCTTGGCGTCGGCAAGGTCAACCAATCTGGCATCCGGCAACTGGCGCTGGAGCCTTTCTAACGCCGGGTTGGAAACGATCGCCTCACGCTCCGCCCGAAAGATCAGCACCGGCTGCTGGATACGCGCCAGTACATCAGGTTCGGCGAGACGCCTGATCGACCGGAACGCGGCATCGATCCAACCGAATGTCGGGTTTCCCAAGGCTAGGCGGGGATCGCGGGTAATTTGATCATGGGTCCGCTGAAATCGCACCGGGTCATGCGTGAGAAGGTTGCCCTCGAAAATCTGGGTCTTGGCGTCATAGCCGCCGGCGCCCGGCGGATACCAGGCGGCCATACCCAGCAGGACCGCCCCTCGCGCCAAGATAGGGCTGAGACGACGGGGAAAATGGCCGGTCTGAATATCGATCATCGGCGCGACGACGATCATTTTATCGAAAGGCAGGCGCATCTCCGCCGCCGCCCGTAACGCAAGGTGCCCGCCCATGGAATGGCCGATGACGTAGAAGGGCTCACCGGCTTGGCGCGGGGCGAATGCGGTGGCCTCCAGAACTTCGCGAAGATCGGACAGAAAAAACTCCATTGAGACGACATAGCCGCGGTGCCGATCGCTCAGCGCCCGGTCCGACAGGCCCTGACCGCGCCAATCCACGATCAACACCTCATGGCCGCGTTCCAGCAGTTCCGCGACGGTCTCCAGATGTTTTTCAATAAACTCGGTAAAGCCAGGCAACAGAA
The DNA here is from genome assembly GCA_027623845.1 of Pseudomonadota bacterium. Lineage (GTDB taxonomy): Bacteria > Pseudomonadota > Alphaproteobacteria > Thalassobaculales > Thalassobaculaceae > JADHLJ01. The sequence goes on along the minus strand of JAQBUJ010000267.1, from coordinate 1,674 downwards.
GCGTCCGGGCAACCGGTTTGTCCGGCGAGAACCGGGCATAGCGGACACGGGTGCCATCGCCGGCGGTCACGTATCCCTCGCGTCCCTCAAGGTCTTCGATTGTCGCCAGCGGGTTCATACTCATGAGTCGAGCACCACGCCGGAATCCGAATTCCACCTCAGGATCACACGATCCTCCCATGTGAACGGGCGGACAATCGCCCGATCGAAATTGGGCGCCGCCACCTTGACCAGGCCATCTGGCCGGTCGGCGATACGCACGTGATAGATCGAAAAATCACCGAGATAGGTGATCTCCTCGACGATGCCCTCGACCTTATTGGTGTCGCCCGGCCGCAATGTGGGCCCCGCCTCCAGCTTGGTCATGTTGATCTTTTCCGGGCGCACCGCGACCCAGACCTTGGCGCCGGACACAAAGCCCTTATCCTGGACAATGCGCAACGGCGCCGCCAAGAGCGCTGCCTGCACCGTCATCTCAGCACCGTCGAGCGCGCTTACTATTCCTTCGAACAGATTGACCGAACCGATGAAATCGGCGACGAAACGGTTGGCTGGAAATTCGTACAATTGCGCCGGCGGCGCGACTTGGCGCACGCAACCTCGATCCATCACCGCGATCCGATCGGCCATGGAAAGTGCTTCCTCTTGGTCATGGGTCACAATGATGAAGGTTATCCCCACGGTCTCTTGCAGGTTGACCAGCTCGTGCCGCATCGCCTCGCGCAGTTTAGCATCAAGCGCCGAAAGCGGCTCATCGAGCAACAACACCTTCGGGCGTTTTACCAGGGCGCGCGCCAAGGCCACCCGTTGGCGCTGGCCGCCGGAGAGTTGGTCCGGCATGCGTGCGCCATATCCCTCCAGCTTGACCAAATCCAACGCCGCCTCGGCCCGATCGCGCACTTCCGCCGCCGGGACACCCGTGACCTTCAACCCGTATCCGACATTGTCCAGCACCGACAGGTGAGGAAACACGGCATAGGACTGGAAGACCGTGTTGACCGGCCGCCGGTTGGCCGGCACCCGGCTCATATCCTCGCCATCAATGATGATCGACCCGGCGCTCGGTGTTTCGAGCCCCGCCAGCATGCGCAACAGCGTTGTCTTGCCACAACCGGACGGGCCAAGCAGGGCGAAAAACTCACCAGCCCGGATTTCAAGGCTAACGTCATCGACCGCCTGGATCGCGCCAAAATTTTTCGACAGAGAATCGATCCGGATGATCGCCTTATCTACGGCAGCCGTATTTTCGGAGCCCAGATCGCCGGTCATCCGCGCGCCTCCGAGGTTTGCTTGTTCTGGATCCACAGAGCCAGCGCCGTCACGGTGACGGTGATCACCATCAGTACCGTTGACGCCGCGTTAACCTCCGGCGTCACCGAGAACCGGACCATCGAGTAGACCTTGACCGGAAAGGTCACGGATTCCGGGCCTGAGGTGAAGAAGGTGATGACGAAATCATCGAGTGACAATGTGAACGCGAGCAGCCCTCCGGCCAGCAACCCCGGCCGCATATGCGGGATCACCGCATCGCGCACCACCGCCCACTCACCGGCGCCAAGATCACGGGCGGCCTCCGCGATCTCCGGATTGAAACTGGCCAACCGGGCCCGCACCACGACCGCGACAAAGGGAAAGCTGAACGACACATGGGCGATGGTGATCTGGCCAAGGTTG
>JAQBUJ010000266.1 GCA_027623845.1 Pseudomonadota bacterium | reverse complement strand
TACGGCACATTGTTCGTCAATGTTGTCGGATCTTTCGTCATGGGCCTGTTCGTCGAGTTCCTTGTCGCCAAGCTGAACAGCAGCCCGGAACTGCGGGCATTCTTCGCCGTTGGCGTGCTCGGCGCTTTCACGACGTTCTCCAGTTTCGCGCTCGACGTCTCGGTGCTGAGCGACCGCGGTAACCTGCTCGCCGCAGGGGCTTACGTAGCGGTTTCAGTGGTATTGTCGATTGCCGGTTTGTTCTTTGGGCTGTGGCTGATGCGGAGTTTCCTAGCATGACGAGCGTGCAGACCCTTACCGTTGCGGTGGATGATGTTGATATCCGCCTCGACAAGTGGTTCAAGCGGCATTTTCCGACCCTAGGTCATGGCCCGCTTGAGAAAATGATCCGCACCGGTCAGGTCCGCGTCGACGGACGCAAGGCAAAGGCCGGACAGCGTCTGGAGCAGGGTCAATCGATCCGTGTCCCGCCGATCGATGAGGCGGCTACCGTCCACTCGCGGGTGCGGGCCGAACCGCCGGCGAGGCGTCGGGGTGACGAGGAACTGGCGGAGCAGCTTTCCGGCCTGATCCTGCATATGGACGACGAGGTTCTGGCGATCGACAAGCCGCCCGGCCTGCCGGTTCAGGGTGGCACCGGATCACCGCGTCATGTTGACGGCGCGCTGGACGGATTGTGCTTCGAGATGCCGAAGCGCCCGAAGCTGGTGCATCGTTTGGACAAGGACACATCGGGTGTTTTGCTGCTGGCCCGCACCGTCCAGGCGGCGCGGTGGCTGACCGAGGCGTTTCGCCATCGCTCGGCCCGCAAGACCTATTGGGCGGCGGTGGTCGGCCAGCCCCGGTTTTCCAAAGGCACCATTGATCTGCCGATCGCCAAGTTGCCGGGACGCGCCGGTGAGAAAATGGCCGTCGACCGCGAGCAGGGACAGCGTGCGACCACTGATTATGCGGTGGTCGAGCAGCTGGGGAGCCGAACCGCCTGGGTCGCGCTGCGGCCGCGCACCGGACGCACCCATCAGATCCGCGTCCATATGGCGGCGCTGGGTCAACCGGTTCTCGGTGACGGCAAATATGGCGGTGAGCTGGCGTTCCTTGAGGCTGTCGGCCTGTCCCGCAAGTTGCATTTGCATGCCCGTTCCATCGCCATCAAGCGCCCGAACGGCTCATGGCTTGAGGTCGAGGCGCCGCTGCCGGAGCATATGGTTCGAACCTGGGATTTCCTCGGCTTCGACATGGAAAACGCCGCCAATCCCTTCCTGGATGAGGAAGAGGATTCGTGATCGCCGACAGCCCTCTGCGCCTCGCCGTCTTTGATCTGGACGGCACCCTGGTAGATAGTCAGCACGCCATCATTTCCTCGATGCGGGCCGGCTTTGAAAGCCAAGGCCTGATGCCGCCCGAGGCGGCGGCGGTGCGTTCGGTCATCGGCATGTCGTTGGACGCCGCGATCGAGAAAATCAATCCTGATGTGCGGGGCCTGCAGACCCAACGGGTCGCCGAGGGCTTTAAACATCATGCCCATGCAACGCAGGAGCACGGGAACGACCGACAACCCGACCCCCTGATGCCGGGCGCCCGAGCCGTGCTGGATCGTCTGGAGAGCGCCGGCGTCCTTTTGGCGATCGCAACAGGCAAGGGGCGGCGCGGTCTGATTTCGGTTCTGGAAGCGCATGGATTGCTGAGCCGCTTCGTGTCGCTGCAATCGGCGGATGATGCACCGGGCAAGCCGAACCCAACGATGCTGCGTCAAGCGATCGCCGAAGCAGGGGCAGAGGCGAGAGATAGCGTGATGATCGGCGATACGGTTTTCGATCTACAAATGGCGCATAATGCGGGCGTAAAGAGTATCGCCGTGACCTGGGGCTATCATCCGGCCGACCAATTGCGCTCGGCCCGACCGACTGCAGTGATCGACCATTTTGAGGAACTTGATGGGGTGATCGACGATATGTCCGGCCAAACCAAGGAGTCGTTGTCATGAAAGCGGTAAAAATTCTGCTCGGCATACTGGCCGTGATCGTCGTCATCATCGGTGGCGGCGCGATCTATGTCTCGACCCTTGATTTCAACAGCTACAAGGGCGAGATCCAGGAGGAAGTGAAGAAGGCGACCGGGCGCGATCTGGTGATCGCCGGTGACATCGGCCTTGAACTATCGCTGACACCGCGTCTGACGGTTTCCGGCGTGCGGTTCCAGAATGCATCCTGGGGATCGAAGCCGGACATGGTGTCGGTTGGTGCGCTTGACGTCGTGGTCGCGCTGATGCCGTTGCTGTCCAGCAAAGTCGAAGTGCAGCGGGTGGTGTTGAAAGATGTCGAGCTGCTGCTGGAAACCGACAAGGCCGGTAAGGGCAATTGGGACATCGCCGGTGCTGGCAAAGCGGAAGACGATGGTGAAAAGCACACGGGCGACGGCGGGGAGGGTGCGCCGAGCATTGGCGACGTTAGCCTCGACAATATTCAGATCATCTATCGTGATGGCGTCGCTGGAAGCGAAAACCGCTTCGCCATTGAAACCATCGCGTTAAAACAAACCGCCTCCGGGGCGTTCGACGCCCGGATTAAGGCCGATGTTGATGGCCAGACCATTGATGTTGAGGGTGTCTTGCCGGCGGTCGCCGATGCGATGCGTCCCGGAGCGCCGCTACCGCTGACGTTGAAGGGGTCGGTATTCGGTTTCACCATCGATGTTGCGGCGACGGTTGCGATCAAGCATGGCAAGGCTGGTCCAAACAAGATCGACATCACCGCCTTGAAGGCCACGGTCGAGGGCAGTGATCTTGCCGGCTCGGCCTCGGTAGGCTTGGGCGGCGTACGACCGGCGGTCACCGCCAGGATTAAAAGCACGCTGCTGGATCTGGTGGCGCTGCGGACCAAGGCGGGCGGCGGCGGCGGATCCTCTAAGGCTGCGGCTGCTGGCGACTCCAAGGATCCCCTGGATCAGCCGCTACCACTTGGTGGGTTGAAGGCCGTGGACGCGGATGTCCAGGTGGCGGTACAGACTTTGAAGCTCACCGATAAACTCTCGCTGGGCGATGTCAGCTTGGCCGCGGTGTTGAAAAATGGCTTGCTCAAGATCCAGCCGTCCTCGGCGATGTTGAGCGGCGGCAAGTTCGATCTCGCCGGCTTGGTTGATGGACGCAAGCCAACCGCCAAGATCGCCATTGACCAGAAATGGACCGCGGGTGATTTTGGCGCATTGGCCAAGGTCTTCCAGCCCAATGACCTGCTGGAGGGCAAGGGCGACACCACGGTGAAGGTCAGAGGAACCGGCAAGACGCCCCGCCAGATCCTCGCCACCTTAGGCGGGCACACCGCGCTGATCATCCGTGAGGGCAAGATCGATAACGCTTATTGGGAGTTGATCGCCGCCGACGTGGCGACCCAATTCTTGCCGTTTCTCGATCAATCCAAGCGCGGCGAGCTGACCTGCATGGTGAGCCGGTTTGAGATCAAGCAAGGGTTGGCGACCTCTAAGGCGATGGTGATCGATAGCGACCGGGTGATCGTCGCCGGGGAGGGAACGATCAAATTGGCGACCCAGGAGCTAGACCTGAAATTGACACCGAAACCGAAGAATCCCAGCTTGATCAGCCTGTCGGTGCCGTTGTTGATCACCGGGCCGGCGCGTGACCCGTCGGTCTTGCCTGATCCGCTGGCCGTCGCCAAGGGTGTCGGTGCGATCGCGCTTGCCGGTATTAACCATTTGGCCCTGGCCTTGCCTTTCCTGAGTGCGGGCAATGCCGATGCGCCATGCCCGGCCGCGATCGCCATCGCCGAAGGGCGGCCGGTTCCCAAGGCGGCGAGTAAGGCCGCGCCGGTAAGCGGTGGTGCGGCGGCCACCGAGCAGGCGGAAAAGCCTGGCGCCATCAAAGGGCTGTTCGATGTCTTGAAGAAAGTGACCGAATGAAGCGTGTCTACAAGACCGTCATCGTGACCGAGGTCGACGATGGCTATTCGGTGAGCCTGGATGGCAAGCAAGTGCATTCGCCCGGTCGGCGCCCACTGGCGCTGCCGAACCAGGCGTTGGCCGAGGCGGTCGCGGCGGAGTGGGACGCGCAGATAGAGACGGTCGACCCCCGGCAGATGCCGATGATGTCGTTGGCGACCACGGCGATCGATCGGGTCGGCCCGCAGCGAGATCATGTGATCAAAACGATCGCCTCTTATGCTGAGTCCGATCTGGTCTGTTACCGGGCCGAAGAGCCGGAGATGCTGGTCCAAAGGCAGACCGAGGCGTGGCAGCCGCTGCTTGATTGGTGCGCCGAGGAATTTGATGCGCGGTTGCGGGTTGGGTCGGGGATCATGCCGGTGCAGCAACCTCCCGAAGCGGTGGAGGCGTTTCGCGCGGTGATTTCTCGGTATGAGGATCTGCCTATGACGGCGCTGCATGAGCTGACAGCCGCTTGCGGGTCGGTGGTTATTGGCCTTGCCATCGCCGAGGGACGGGTGGCGGCTGAGGACGGCGCGGCGGCGGGGCAACTCGACGAGGCCTATCAGATTGAGCGTTGGGGCGAGGACGACGAAGCGGTGGCCCGTTTTGCCAATGTGCGCCGGGATGTCCTGGCCGCGGCAGAATTTCTTAAGCTTTGCCGAGCGTGGAATTGACGGGTCGGCGACTGTAAGCAATCACGAACCAGCAGTGTTGACCGCCTAGGCGCGGGGAGGACAGAAGATCATGCAGGACATTATTCAGCGGCTTGAGGACATGCGAGCCAGCGCGCGCTTGGGGGGCGGACAACGCCGCGTCGACGCGCAGCACGCCAAGGGCAAGCTGACGGCGCGGGAGCGAATCGAGATCCTGTTCGACGTGGATTCCTTCGAGGAATGGGATATGTTTGTCGAGCACCGCTGCGCCGATTTTGGCATGGCCGATAACAAAGTGCCTGGCGACGGCGTGGTTACCGGATTCGGGACCATCAATGGCCGACTGGTCTTCGTGTTCAGCCAGGATTTCACGGTATTTGGCGGCGCGCTTTCGGAAGCCCATGCCGAAAAGATCTGCAAGGTTATGGATCAGGCGATGAAGGTCGGCGCGCCGGTGATCGGGCTCAACGATTCCGGCGGTGCGCGCATTCAGGAAGGGGTCGCTTCTCTGGGTGGGTATGCCGAAGTGTTTCAGCGCAATGTCTTGGCATCGGGTGTTGTGCCGCAGATCTCGATGGTCATGGGGCCCTGTGCCGGCGGCGCGGTTTATTCGCCGGCGATGACCGATTTCATCTTCATGGTGAAGGACAGTTCCTACATGTTCGTCACCGGCCCGGATGTGGTGAAAACCGTGACCCACGAGACGGTGACCCATGAGGAGCTGGGCGGGGCGGTAACGCATTCCACGAAATCCGGCGTCGCCGACAATGCTTTCGAGAACGATGTCGAGGCGCTGCTGCAATTGCGCCGGCTGATGGACTTTCTGCCGTCCTCGAACCGCGA
>JAQBUJ010000265.1 GCA_027623845.1 Pseudomonadota bacterium | reverse complement strand
AAATACCAGCCTTTTTCGGGTCCGCGGAGAGTCGGGGTATAATTCTCTATATTGAAGACAATCCAGCGAATCTAATGTTGATGGAGGTTGCTATTCGGCGAATAGGACAGGTTGACATTATCAATGCGCATACCGGCGAAATTGGCTTGTCAACGATCGAGGCGCAAAAGCCCGATCTCGTCCTGCTTGATATCAACCTTCCGGCGATGGACGGCTTCGAGGTGCTGAAACGACTGCGGATGACCGAAACCGGGCGCGCGTTACCGGTCATTGGGATTTCCGCGAACGCCATGCAGCATGATATCGATCGCGCCATGGAGGCCGGTTTCGATGCTTACGTCGCCAAGCCGTTTAATATCGTGGAATTACAGAACCAAGTCCGCGGCTTTCTTTGGGGCGGTCAATCCGCTGATAAAGCCTGAGGCTCCGGCCGGGGCATCGGCGCAAGACCGTGAGGCGACGGTGTCAGATCAAAACGGCGGCGGCGCTTCGTGCCTGCAACCAAGCCTGCAGAATCCGCGCCATCCCGGCCATGGCGTCCCAGCCGGATGTATGACCGATCCGGTTTATCGACGCCGTTGAAGCCCGGACACAACCAATCCGGCCTTCGATGATCGCGGCCAGGGTCTGATGCAGGGCGATATGCGCCAATCCTTCGGACGCCGCCGCCAGATGCGCCAGGGCGATCGGATTGCCCGCCGCGATCGCCAGCGGTCGTGAAACCGCCCACAGTCGCTGACATAACGCCGTTTCTCCGAGGCCGCATAGCGCGATCATCATCCCGCCGACAAAATCATCGCCGGAGGGCGTCAACCCCGGGCCGAGGCCGAGCAACGACGCGATTTGCTCAGCATCGATAGGCGGCGGGTTGTCAGGCGATCGGATTGCCTGGTGTGCCCATTGGGTCAGCCTCTCGATCGGCGCCTGCGCGGTTTTGGCGATGGCGTGGGGGGCGAACTGCGCGGGTCGTTGATAGATGAAACGCCCAAGGCCGTCGTTTGGCACATGTCCGGCGCAGGCGTCGCGAAAGGTGTTTAACCCGCGCGCCAAATCCGCCGCGCGCCAATCGCTCGGCAGTGGGTCGGGCCGCCAGTCCCGCCCGCCGAGCAAATCGAACGCGAAGCGCGCGCCGACAGTGAGGAGGTCGTTTGACACGCTGACCCGATCGTCCTGCCGGACGCCGCTGGCGCGCCAGTTCGTCGTCTCCGGCGCGGCGCTGATCAGGGTCAGCGGCGAGACCGCCAACCCGGCGCTGGCGATACAGGCGATACCGCGGGGCAAGTCGACGTAAAAACTGCTGTCGAACACCGCCAGTACCCGGCCCGCCGCGCCGTTTCGCAAAATTCGGGCCGAAAGGCTGCCGCGTTGCAGGACGGAAAACCTGAAGCGCTCCGGTGGGGTTGCGATCAGCAGCGCCGGCATCGCCGGAGCCTCAGGCCGCAACCGTCGGGCCCGCCGCCAAAAGCGACCAGGCCGCCGCATCGGCATTGGTCGGTGCGACGTGAATGCCGGCGGCCTCTAGTTTGGCGATTTGAACGGAGCGGATTTGCGGATCGGCTTCTGTCCCGGTTACCGAGGCGATGACCACCGGTCCATCCTGCTGCCGGTGCGTCATGACCGTGGCGGCCAGATGCCCGGCCGGGTCATGATGCGCGCCGAAACCGATCACCAGATCAAGCAAAATGACCGCCACCGCGCCATCGCTCAACGCATCGATGATCGGTTGGTCCCGCACCATCGGGTCGATCATTGGATGCGGTCTGCCTCTGGTATAGCTGTCGTCGCCAAGGTCGAGCAATTGATGTCCCGGCGGTGTTGCCGGGATCTGCCCGGCGCCGGGAATCGGCGCGTTCGAGGCCACGCGGGCATCGGCGGCTATGAATATCGCCTGTGCCTCGGCGCAGAGCGTGCCGCCGGAAAACAATCCACGGACCGTGTTTTGTCCCGCTATCCGCTCAGCCGGCGCTCGGATGTCGGAAGGGGCCTTCAGCGGTGTCGTGTCGCCGTTTTGCCGCAGGCCAAGGGCCGTACGCGCAGCGTCTTTCAGCGAAAACACCTGAGTCGCATTCACCGGCATTGGCATGATCCCGGCGCCGATGAAACACACGGTCACCGGTTTTCCCATACCGGCGACCCGCTCCAGAACCCGCGCCATGACAGCCGCCGGCGGCGGCTTGGAGATCAGCACCAGATGGGCGGTGGCGGCGTCGCTCGCCAGCGCATCCAGGGCCATCAGCGTTGAAACACCGCCGATTTCGTTGGCCAAGTCCCGGCCGCCGACGCCGATGGCATGAGAGATACCGCCGCCGTATTGCCCGATCAGGCAGGAAACTTCCTGGATGCCGGTGCCGGAGGCGCCGATGATGCCGACCGCGCCGCGCGGCACGTTGTTGGCAAAAGCCAGGGGGGCGCCGTTGATGATCGCGGTGCCGCAATCCGGGCCCATGACCAATCTTCCAAGGGTTTGGGCCTCTTGTTTCAGCGCCGCTTCGGCGGCCAGGGAGACGTTATCGCTGAAAATCATCGCGTGCAGGCCGCGGCGGATCGCTTTGCGGGCTTCGGCAATGGCGAAATCACCGGGCACCGATATCAGCGCCAGATTGGCCTCGGGCAGGTGCTTGACCGCCGCTCGCAGGGTCCGGGGACGCCAGGCCGTCGCGCCGACGCCTGGTGCGGCGGGTTGATCGAGCAAGGCTTGGGATTGCGTCAATGCCTGCTCGGCGCTTGGGCGGGTTTTGGCGCGGATTGCGAGGATCAGATCGCCGCCGCCGGCGGCCTCGCCGGTTTGATTGAGCAACCCGGCATCGGCCATGATCCGGCGATTGGCCGGCGTTCCCATCATCAACGCCGCTTCCTCGACACCCGGCATCGCTGCAATGCTGCGGGAGAAGCGCATCAAAGCAACGGAATCCAGGTAGAAACCCTTGCGCAACTGGTTGATGACGATCGCAGTGCCGGCGGCGGCTCCGTTGGCGGCGGCGGCGCTCATGCGACACCAACGCTTGCGGCAAACGCCTGCAGCGCCGCCTCGAAGCAAGCCATCGGCGCGCGAACGACGCCGGCGCCGACCTGTCCGATGCCCGGTTCGCGGTGGGCGATCCCGGTATTGATCGTCGGCGCCAAACCGGTCTCGACGACCAAGCGGATATCGATCCCCGTGGGCACCCCCAGATAGTCGAGCCCCGGTATCGACCATTCCGGGTTGTCGCCATAGGTGATCTCGCCCATGGCGCGGGTGAAGTTCGCCGCGTCAGAGGCGCTGCCGGCCCCGACGAAGCCGGCGACGGCCGGTGCGGCGCCCATGGCGAACCCACCCAGGCCAATGGTCTCCACAATCGTCGAGTCGCCCATGTCCGGGTTGGCGTCGGCTTCGGTAAAGCCGGGAAAATACAGGCCTTCCGGCATTTCAACCGGGGCGGTGAACCAGGTATCGCCGGTACCGCTCACCCGAATGCCGAAATCCGTGCCGTTGCGGCTCATCGCGGTGACCAGACTGGAGCCATCGATGCCGCGCACCGGATCCATGATCGCCTTGCCCATGGTCATGGCGATATTGAGAAAAAATTGATCATTGCCGCCGATGAACGCCAGCGCCTTGGACAATCCAGCGGTATCGTCGGCGGTCGCCGCCAGGGCCGGGGCCAGGGCCCGCAACATCAACCCGGTGCAGGCGACGTTGCGCTGGTGCATCTCATCGCCCATGCTCAGCCCCCGGGCGACCAGACTTTTGAGCGGCACCCCATCGCCGGACCGCAAAGCCCGCCCCATGGCCGGGCCAAAGCTGTCACGCAACCAGCGCAGGCGGTCCAAAACCTCGGCGTCATTGCCGCCAAAGCGCATCACTTTGCCGAGGCCCTCGTTGATCGTGCAATAGGCGCGGTTTCCAAAGCGCCGGTTCTCGACAACCATGACCCATTGGCCGGCGGTGGTCATACCGGTCATCGGGCCGACAGCGTCAAAATGGTGGTTGGGCTGAAAATCGAAGGCGCCAGCGCCGGCCATTGCCTCCGCCTCTTGCAGATCCGCCGCCCAGCCTTCGAAAACCGCGATACCGGCGACGGCGCCGCGCATCGGCCCGCACATCCGCTCCCAGTCAACCGGCGGACCGGCGTGCAGGATCATTCGGTCCTGCAACGTCGGAATGGCCTCGGCGGCGGGGATCACATCGACCAAGACCGGGTCGGCGGACAAGATCCGATCCATGGCCTGGCGATTGGCGTCGTCTATGCGTTGCATCCGGGCTACTCAAGCTTGGACAATAGATCGGCGAGCTTCGGATCGCCGCCACCCGGCGGTATCCAATCCAGGTGAACCACCTCGACCCCCTGTTCCACCAGCGCCTCGGAGAAGCTCTCCAAGCCGATGTTGACCACCTTCAACGGCGTTTCGAGAAGGCTCTTAACGTGGTTTTCACTCATTGGAAGTCGGTCCCGGAACAAGCGGCAGGTTTATCATCACGATGATACGCGCTGGCGGCGATGGCGCAAATCAGCTTGCGGCCGGAGCGATGCATTCCTACCATCGGGCGCTTTCATGGGTGGGCATTCGCGCCATCGGGAGGGGTGTGATGGTTGATGAAGAACCCGTCTGGCGGGAGGTCGCCAAGGTCGCAGAGGTGACCGAGAACGCCCCCGTGGAGGTTGGAATCGACAATATGGCGGTTATCCTGGTCAGGGTGCGCGATGGGATCGCCGCCTATCAGGGGATCTGCCCGCATCAATCGGCCCGGCTTGGCGGCGGCACGGTGATCGATGGTTGGCTGCGCTGTCCACAGCACCGGGCGATGTTCAGATTGGCAGACGGTGTTTGCGGCGACGGTTGGGAGTTGCCGCCGCTGCGGCGCTATGCGCTGCGGATCGAAGCCGGGGCGGTTTTGCTGTCCGACCCGCCAACGATCATCGATTGATCGCTAGTGGTCAAAATATAACGCTTCGCGCCCACGATAAGATCGGAAGGAGCGCTGGCATGGGAGTCCGCTGTCGTGCCATGAGCGGACGTTTACATCTGTCCGCTGTTAATGAAATTGGGGCGCTAGCACCGATGTTTTTCGTGCACTAAGCTCCGGTCATGAACAAGCCCACGCAACGCCGCTTGGCCGCCATCATTTCCGCCGATGTGGTAGGATTTTCACGCCTCATGGGCGTGGATGAGGTCGGCACCCTTGCGGCGCTTCGATCGTATCGTGCGGAGCTGATTGATCCGAAAATAGCGGAACACGGCGGTCGGATCGTCAAGACCATGGGCGATGGCCTGTTGCTTGAGTTTCCCTCGGTCGTCGATGCCACGGCCTGCGCCATCGAGGTGCAGGAAGCCATGGTAGGCCGGAACGCCGAGGTCGCGGAGGAGCAACGCATCGTCTTTCGCGTCGGCGTCAATCTCGGCGACTGAGGTCCTCCCCAATCGTTGGACAGTTTCGGTGATGATTTAAGCTACATTCCGGCCCTGCTGATCG